>RZYB01000163.1 GCA_009930495.1 Deltaproteobacteria bacterium | reverse complement strand
TCACAGCCTGGGCAGTGGTCATGGTTTTCCTCGAAAATGAATATGGGTTGAATCCGGATCGGAAGGTCACGTTGCCAATAAAGAAGACATGGGGGTTCATCATGTTTTCTTTCTAATGAAATCAGGGAGATGAACCGCCATGTCGACGAATTTTTGTATACTGCGCCTTTGGCCGGTCTGGCTAGGGTTTGGGGGCGGAAATTTTGCGGGGCGCGTGATTTTTTTCCGACCAGAACGACCCGCCGTGCGCGCCCCCCACGTGTTGGTTCAGCCAGCCAGATGGCGTTCGTATTTGGCGCGCATATCCTCGGAAAAACAGACAAAGATAACCTTTTCCGGCAGGGGGTTCGCAGCCAGGAAATCCCGGACCTCGCGCACGGCGATCTGGCTGGCCGCGTCCCATGGGAATCCGTAAATGCCGCAGCTGATGGCCGGGAAGGCGACGGTTTTCAGACCGTTGTCCCGGGCCAGGGCCAGGCTGTTTTGGTAGCAGGCGGCCAGCAGCTCCGGTTCGTTCTGGGTGCCGCCGCGCCAGATGGGTCCGACGGTGTGGATGACGTGCCTGGCCGGCAATCGGTAGCCCTTGGTGATGCGGGCCTGGCCCGTGGGGCAGCCGCCCAGGGTGCGGCATTTGGCCAGAAGTTCCGGTCCGGCCGCGTTGTGGATGGCCCCGTCCACGCCCCCGCCGCCCAAGAGCGAGGAGTTGGCCGCGTTGACAATGGCGTCCACCGCCAGGTCCGTGATGTCGCCGATGATGACTTCGATCATGTTTCCCTCCACGCGTGTTGTGTTTGTATTTCGACCAACCGCTGACCGCCTTTCCCCGACGTTTTGCCAGGCTGTCCGCTCCGTTCCCCGCCCATTTGCCAACTTCCGCCCAGGCCGTTTTCCGGCGGCAATGGAATATTCTTCCACTGCCGCATTCGCGCCCGATCCCGGCCGAACGGCGCGCACCACATGGCCAGCGGCACGATACCGCTGGCCGTCCTCTCCAAGAATCAACCGCTGACCAGTGACCATTCCAGCCGTCCTTTCACCGGAAAACGGATGCATCGGGAAATAATCCATGCCATGGCATGACCAGGTCGGGATGATTTCGCTTCCGGCAAACCGCAAATCGAGGAGGGTGCCATGGAAAGGTCGATGCAACGTTACTGGAAAACGAACAAAACGTACATGATTCTGCTTTTGTCCTTGTGGGGGTTGGTTTCGCACGGGTTCGGCATTTTTTTCGTGGAACCTTTGAATGCCGTCTGGCTGGGCGGTTTTCCCCTGGGCTTCTGGTTCGCGCAACAAGGGTCCATCTACGTCTTCGTGTTGATCATTCTCGCCTATTTTCTGCTCATGGACCGACTGGATAAACGTTTCGACGTGCACGAGTAATCGGCGCGGGGGAGGATTGTATGTCCCTGCAAGCATGGACCTATATCATGGTGGGAGTCACCTTCGTCCTGTATCTGGGCATCGCCTGGGCGGCGCGCGTCCGTGATACCAAGGGGTTTTACGTGGCCGGCGGCGGGGTGCCACCCCTGGCCAACGGCATGGCCACGGCCGCGGACTGGATGAGCGCGGCATCGTTTATTTCCATGGCCGGCATGATTTCCTTCATGGGCTATGCCGGCTGCATGTATCTCATGGGCTGGACCGGCGGCTACGTGCTCCTGGCCCTGCTTCTGGCTCCGTACCTGCGCAAATTCGGCAAGTTCACGGTGCCGGACTTTGTCGGGGATCGCTATTATTCCCAAGCCGCGCGCATCGTGGCGCTGGTCTGCGCCATTTTCGTCTCCCTGACCTACGTGGCGGGCCAGATGCGTGGCGTGGGCATTGTTTTCAGCCGCTTCCTGGAGGTGGACGTCAACACCGGCGTGTACATCGGCATGGCCATTGTCTTTTTGTACGCGGCCATCGGCGGCATGAAGGGCATCACCTGGACCCAGGTGGCCCAATATTGCGTTTTGATCATGGCCTTTCTCATCCCGATCATCACCATTTCCTTCCAGCTGACCGGCGTGCCCGTGCCCCAGATCGGGTTCGGTTCCACTTTGATCAGCGGCCCGGATTCGGGCAAATACCTGCTGGAAACCCTGAACCAGATCGGCACGGACCTGGGTTTCGCCCAGTATACATCGGCCTTTTCCGGGCCAGGGGCCAAGCCCATGCTTGACGTGTTCGCCATCACCATGTGCCTGATGGTCGGCACGGCCGGACTGCCCCATGTCATCATCCGGTTTTACACCGTGCCCAGCGTGCGCGCGGCCCGGCTGTCCGCGTTCTACGCCATTTTGTTCATCGCCATTTTGTACACCTCGGCCCCGGCCCTGGGTGCCTTTGCGCGCTACACCCTGGTTTCGGCCCTGAACAACGCGGCCTACGCGGCCGTGCCGTCCTGGTTTGGTAACTGGGAAAAGACCGGCCTTCTGGCCTGGGTGGACAAAAACAACGACGGCGTCATCACCTATCGGGCCGGTGCGGCCTTCACGGGCAAGCCCGCGTTCAGCGGCGAAACCGGCCCCCACGGCCAGCGCCTGCTGACGAACGCCCCCACGGACAACGCCAATGAGCTCTATGTGGACAATGACATCATGGTCCTGGCCACCCCGGAGATCACCCAGCTTCCGGCCTGGGTCATCGCCCTGGTCGCGGCCGGAGGTCTGGCCGCGGCCCTGTCCACGGCCTCGGGGCTGCTGCTGGTCATCGCCTCGGCCATTTCCCACGATCTGTACTACCGCGTCATCAACCGCAACGCCTCGGAGAAAAGCCGGCTGCTTCTGGGTCGGGTCATGATCGGCGTGGCCGTGCTCATTGCCGGCTATTTCGGCATCAACCCGCCCGGCTTCGTGGCCCAGGTGGTGGCCCTGGCCTTTGGCCTGGCTTCGTCCTCGTTCTTTCCCATTATCGTGCTCGGCATCTTCTGGAAGCGGACCACCCGCGAGGGCGCCATCGGCGGCATGGTCACGGGCATCGGCTTCACCATGCTCTACATCGTGCAGACCAAGTTCCTGGGCGTGGCCCCATGGTTTTTCGGCATCAGCCCCGAAGGCATTGGCACCGTGGGCATGGTCGTCAACTTCGCGGTGACGATTCTTGTCTCCCTGGTCACGGCGGCCCCGCCGGCCGCGGTCCAGGACATGGTCGAGAGCGTGCGCATCCCGCGCGGCGCGGGCGCGGCCGTGGATCATTAAATCGTAGCGATCGAGGGCGGGCGACCGCCCCTTTGTCGGGAGGACATCATGAGTCCAGGACTTGCCCCTCGGGATCACGACGCCATTTTGGATTTTTTGCGGAGCACGCTGCCCTTTTCCGAAGTGGACGAGACGGGTCTGCGCCGCATTGCCCGGCAGTGTCTGGTGGATTTTTTTCCGGCAGGGACCCGGCTTTTGCGCCGGGGCGTGACCGAGGTGGACGGCCTGTGGCTGATTCAGAAAGGGGCCGTGCGCGTCTTTGCCGAGGACGAGGGCAGGCTGGTGGACATTCGGGGTGACGGGGCGTCCTTGGGCGCCCTGTCCCTGTTTCACGGCGAAAAGGCGGCCCTGGACGCGGAAACCGTGGAAGACACCTTTGTCGTCAAGATTCCGCGCGCCCAGTTTTTCGAGGCCGTGCATCGCCATCCGTCCCTGTCCCGTTTTTATCTCAAATCTTTTGCCGACACGTTTTTGGCCAGGGCCTTCGAGGAAATGCGCCACAAGCCGGCCTGTCCGCACGAGGACACGGGTCTGCATCTGTTCGGCAGCCCGGTGGGCTCCCTGATCAGCCGGGAGCCGGTCAGCGCGGCCTTTGGTCTGAGCATCCAGGCCGCCGCGCGCGAGATGATCCGTCAGAATACCGGGTCGTTGTTGTTGCGGGAACCATCCGGGGACATCCGGGGCATCGTCACGGACACGGACCTGCGTTCGGCCCTGGCCCTGGGTTTGGACCCCCACGCCCCGGTCGAAACCATCATGAGCACGCCGGTGGAGCGTATCGACGCCCAGGCCGTGTGCTTCGACGCCCTGTTGGCCATGATGTCCAAGAACATCCATCATCTTTTGGTCACCAGCGGCGGGGCGGTGCGCGGGGTGATCAGCTCGCACGACCTCATGCTGCTGCAAGGCCGCTCACCCATGTCCGTGTTCCGGGAAATCGCCTCCCGCACGACCATCAATGGCCTGTATCCCCTGCGCGACACGTTCACGCCGGTCATCCGCACCCTGGTCCAGCAGGGCGCCAAGGCCGGGAACATCACCCGCATGATTGCCGTCCTGAACGACCAGGTCATCACCCGCCTGCTGGAGTTGATGCTGCGTGAGCTGGGGCCGCCGCCGGTCAAGTTTTGCCTGCTGCTCATGGGCAGCGAGGGTCGCCGGGAACAGACCTTTGCCACGGACCAGGACAACGCCCTGATTTTTGAGAACTGCGGCGTGGATTTTCTGGAGCGGGCCGCCGAAACCTATTTTTCGGCCTTTACCGAACGCATGGTCGGCCATCTGATCCAGTGCGGTTTTCCGCGCTGTCCAGGGAACATGATGGCCTCCAATCCGGACTGGCGGGGCGGGCTTGACGCTTGGAAGACTCGGGTCCGGTCCTGGGTGGTCACGCCCGAACCACGGCGCGTTCTGGCCAGTGCCGTGTTTTTCGATTTCCGGGGCGTGTCCGGCCAGACCGAGCTGGCGGCCGATCTGCGCCGGTATGTCATGGAACTTTGCGCCGGGCAGGATCTGTTTTTGCGCCATCTGGCCGCCAATTGCCTGAACGCCAGGCCGCCCCTGACACTGTTCAAGAATTTCGTGGTGGAAAAGGACGGGGCGCACAAGAACACCCTGGACATCAAGCTCCGGGGGCTCTTGCCGTTCATGGATTTCGCCCGCGTTCTGGCCCTGAAGCACGGCATTGCCGAAACCGGCACCCTGGGCCGGCTGGAGGCCCTGCACCAGGATGGCCGCCTGTCCCGTGATTTGTACCATGAAGCGCGGGAGGCGTTTGAATTTTTGCTCCAGGTGCGCCTCATGCACCAGTTGGAGCAGATGGAGCAGGGGATTCCGCCAGACAACCGCATCGATCCGGGCGCGCTTTCGTCCCTGGAAAAGCGAACCCTGCGCGAGGCCTTTGGCGTGACCTCGGCCCTGCACGCGGTGCTGACCGAGGTTTTCCGGCTGGATTTCGCATGAACGCACTGAAGGATTTCGTGCGCGGCCTGTTTGGGCCGCCCCGGTCGGTTCTGCCCGCCCTGGCCTCCAATAACGCCCTGTGCCGGGATCTGGACCAGACCCGGCCTCTGACCGAGTACGTCTATACCGCCCTTGACACGGAGCTGACCGGCCTTTCGGCCCGCAGCGGGGAAATCGTGTCCATTGGCGCGGTGCGCGTGCGCGGTCTGACCATTGAGTCGGGGCGCCGGTTTTCGGCCCTGGTCCGGCCAGGCATCCCCCTGCCCAAGGTCAGCACCCTCATCCATCGCATCACGCCCGAGGCCATTGCCCAGGCGCCGCCCCTGGCCGATGTTTTACCCGATTTCATTGATTTTTGCCGGGGAACCCTTCTTGTCGGCCACCATGTCGGCCTGGATATGGGCTTTTTGAACCGGGCCTGCCGCAAGCATCTGGGCGCGACTTTGAACAATCCATGCCTGGACACCATGCGCATGGCCATGCTTTGGCGCGAGCGCGGTGAGCCCTGTCCCTACGCGCGGTTCAATGCCCGGATTTCCTACACGCTGTCCGATCTGGCCGAGGAATACGGCCTGCCTCGCTTTCCGGCTCACGACGCCCTGGGCGACGCCATGCAGACCAGTTATCTTTTTGTGTA
>RZYB01000162.1 GCA_009930495.1 Deltaproteobacteria bacterium | reverse complement strand
CATTTTATACATACGATCCGGAAGCCAGATTTTCATGATAGTGTCCTATGATGTGATGACCGTGCTTCATGGCCCGTGGCGCCGCGTTTTTTGGGCCCAGGGCGACGGGCTGAGCCGTTTCGCCTCCTCTAGCAGGAAATTTTTGTCTGACACAAGATCGATGTATTCCCCCGACATGTTTTTTTGTCCCGCGCCCCGCGCGTGATTTGTCCGCCCGCGCCGCGGTTGGCTTGACGCCATCCCGTTCTCCTGCCTACACCAACTCCCCTGAAATCAAACAACCCAGCGCATTG
This sequence comes from Deltaproteobacteria bacterium, assembly GCA_009930495.1. Lineage (NCBI taxonomy): Bacteria > Pseudomonadati > Myxococcota > Myxococcia > Deltaproteobacteria bacterium. The sequence goes on along the minus strand of RZYB01000162.1, from coordinate 5,490 downwards.
CGCCAAAAACATTGGCGTTGTGCACGCTCCCCGTGCCGGGTGGCACTGTGCGCGCTCTCCCACACGAGATGCGATCGCGGATCGGAGCCAGGCGGTGGTTTTCGCCCCACAAGGACGGCCCATGCGCCGCTGTTTCGGGTCTCGACCCAGAACTTTTCAGCCGACAGGGGCAAATCATGAAGAAAATTTTGACATTGGTTGCCGTGTGCATGGTCCTGTCCGCCTTTCCGGTGGGCGCCTCGGAGTACAAGGCGGAATATCGCCTTTCAACGGTGCTGGGACCGGCCTTTCCCTGGGGACGGGCCGCGGAACGCTGGGCTTCCCTGGTCAAGGAAAAGACCGAGGGCCGTATCAACATCAAGGTCTATCCCGGCACCAGCCTGGTGGGCGGCGACCAGACCCGTGAATTCACGGCCATTCGTCAGGGCGTCATCGATCTGGCCGTGGGGTCGTCCATCAATTGGTCGCCCCAGATCAAGCAGCTGAATTTGTTTTCCCTGCCCTTCCTTGTTTCCGACGAGAAGGCCATGGATGCCGTGACCCACGGCGAAGTGGCCAAGGACATTTTCGCCGTGCTCAAAAAGCAGGGCGTGATGCCGCTGGCCATTGGCGAGAACGGATTCCGCGAGTTGTCCAATTCCAAGCTGGCCATCAAGTCTCCGACGGATTTGAAGGGGCTCAAAATCCGGGTCGTCGGGTCGCCTATTTTCATTGACGGTTTTTCCGCCCTGGGCGCCAATCCGACCCAGATGAGCTGGGCCGACGCGCAGCCCGCCCTGGCCACCAAGGCCGTGGATGGCCAGGAAAATCCGCTGTCGGTCTTCAATGCGGCCAAGCTGCACACCGTGGAGCAGAAATATCTGACGTTGTGGGGGTACATGGCCGATCCGCTTTTCTTCGTGGTCAGCCAGAAAGTTTGGGATTCCTGGACCGAGGCCGATCGCGTCCTGGTGGCCGAGGCCGCGACACAGGCCGCGGCCGAAAACGTGGTCGACGCGCGCAAGGGGATCACCGCCGGGGACGACGCGCTGCTTCGGGAAATCGAGAAGAACGGCGTGATCATCACCCGGTTGACGGCCGAGGAACGGGAGCCTTTCCGGGCCGCCACCCGCCCTGTCCATGACAAGTGGGCGGCCATTGTCGGGATGGATTTGGTCAAGAAGGCCGAGGCGGCCATCGCGGCCAGCCGATAACGGGGCTTTTGGATTCCGGTGTTTTTTGCGGGCCGGGGGACCATGTCGTCTCCCGGTCTTTTTTCAGTTCACGCGCATGTCCGAGGTGTCGTCCATGGAATCTTCGCCCAAAATCCGCCCGGCCCGGGTGGAACGAGCCCTGGCCGCCGTGGTCATGGCGGCCTTGACCCTGATCACCGGGGCCAATGTCCTCATGCGGTATTGCACCAACATTTCCTTTGCCATGACCGAGGAGGTGTCGGTTTTTTTGTTGCTCATTTTGACGTTGGTGGGGTCGATTTCGGCTTTTGTCGAGGGCCGGCACGTGCGCATCACGTTGGTCGTGGATTCCCTGCCCGCCTGGGGCAGGACCGCGTGCGCCGCCTTGGAATGGATTTCCAACGTGGCCATGTTTTCCCTGTTGGCGTGGTTTGGCGCCCTGGCCGCTTGGGATGACTACTCCTTCGAGGTCACCTCGCCGTCCCTGGGACTGCCCCAATGGTGGTACAGTGTCTGGCTGCCCGTGTGTTCGGCTCTTGTTGTTCTGCGTCTGGCCTTGATGCTGGTCGCGCGTCGGAGGGCGGCATGATCGCGCTGCTGTTTCTCGTGTTCGTGGTGCTGATGCTGGCCGGCGTGCCCCTGGCCACGGCCATGGGCGTGGCTGGCGTGGCGGCTATCGCCGGGGCCGGATTGGGGCTGCCCTCGGTGCCGATCAGCGTCTATACCGGCGTGGCCAAATATCCCCTGCTGGCCATACCCATGTTCGTTTTTGCCGGCATGGTGTTCGAGCGCTCCGGCGTGGCCCTGCGTCTGGTCAACTTCACCGTGGCCCTGGTCGGGCCGCTTCGGGGCGGGCTGGCCATCGCCGCCATCCTGGTCTGCATGGTCTTGGGCGGCATCTCGGGGTCCGGCCCGGCCGATGCGGCGGCAGTGGCCATGGTCATGGTTCCGGGCATGGCCGCGGCCGGCTATCCCAGGGCCTTTTCGGCCAGCCTTATCGCCGCTTCCGGGTCCATGGCCATCATCATCCCGCCGTCCATCGCATTCATTCTCTACAGCGTGCTCGTGCCCCAGGCCACGGTGCCGGCCCTGTTCGCGGCCGGTCTGATTCCGGGGTTGCTGGCGGGACTGGCGTTGATCGTGCCGTCCTGGGCGTTGTCGGTCCGGCATGGATTTGGGTCTTCCGACGATGGCGGTTGCCGTGTCGGCGTCCTCGCGGCCTTCAAGGAGGCCGTCTGGGGGTTGCTTGCCCCGGTCATTATTCTGGGCGGCATCCGCTCCGGATATTTCACGCCCACGGAGGCGGCCGTGGCCGCTGTGTTTTACGGGCTTTTCGTTGGCATTTTTGTTTACCGCACCCTGACCGTGCGCGGCGTCTACGATCTGCTGGTGGAGTCGGCCGAGGTCTCGGCCGTGGTCATGCTGATCATCGCCCTGTCCTCGGTTTTTGCCTGGGCCGGCAACACGTTGGGCGCGTTCGAGGCCATGGGGCGGGCGCTGATTGGCCTGTCGCCCAACGAAACCGTCACCCTGCTGGCCGTGGTCGTCATGTTGATCGTCGCCGGCATGTTCCTGGACGGGGTGTCCATTCTGTTCATTTTTATCCCGATCCTGTTGCCGGTCATGGCTCATTTTGCGTGGAATCCGGTGTGGTTCGGCGTGGTCCTGACCATGAACCTGGCCATCGGCCAGTTCACGCCGCCCATGGCCCTGAATCTCATGGTGACGACGCGTATCGCCGGCGTGCGCATGGAAGACACCGTGCGCTGGGTGCTGTGGTTTGTCCTGGCCATGCTCGTGGCCATGCTACTGGTTTTGTTCGCGCCTGCCCTGTCCCTCTACATCCCGGGCCGGCTTGGGTATTTATAGAACCTGTTCGTATCAGGCACGAAACGCGAAAAATCCCGGCCGGCAAGACACGGTCGGGATTTTTTGGACTGGATCGGGCGGCCGCGACAGGGCCGGGCCGAGATCAGGACAAGGTCTGTCCACCTTCGGTGGCACGGGCTTCGGGCGCCCTGGCCCCGGCCTTGCGGATATTGTAGACACCCCGGCCTTCGGCGACGACTATCTCCGGATTGACGGCGGAAAAGACCTGGACCGTGGCGTTGGCGACGCGATTGCCCAGGAGCCGGACCTCGCCGATGGCGATGAGATCCGCCGGGTCGGCCGGGCGCAGGTAGTCCACGCGCATGTCGATGGTCGCCACCCGGTCCTTGACCGCGCACGCGGCCCAGACCGCCGTGCCGCCGCAGGTGTCGACCAGCATCGAGATAACGCCGCCATGCAGGGCGGGGCGGCGTGGGTCGCCGATGAACTCCGGCCGAAAGGGAAGTCTGAGCCGGGCGTAACCGGGTCGGATTTCCTCGACCAGCAGGCCAAGGAACCGGTCAAAGGGAATTTCCTGTTCAATGACGTGACGGATATCCATGCATCCTCCTTGTGTCGTTCGCACCATGCGGAGGGCGTGGCGGGGCGTCAAGGTCCGCCCCCGCGGGCCTTGTGTTCGGGTCCGTCCCGCTGTACATCCAGCCCTTATGTTTTGGTCCTTTCCGTCTGAGCTTCAACCAAGGATTTTTTGTGCCGTCGTTCGAAATCAAGGGCAAGGTCGCGCCCTGCACCCTGTTTCGTCCCCTGACCACTGATCTGGCCCTTTTGAATCGCGAGGTGTCCGAGCGTTTGGCCCGGACGCCGGAATTTTTTCGCAACATGGCTGTCATCGTGGATTTTTCCGCATTGGGCCAGCTCCGCGACGAGCTTGATCTGGCTGGCCTGGTACGTGTCTTGCGCGATCAGGGAATGACGCCGGTGGGCATTCAGGGCGGCAATGAATACCATGAACGCTTGGCGCCCAAGCTGTATCTGAGTGTTTTTTCGGAGAACAAGTCCGCTCCGACCAAGGTCGCGGCCGCGCCCCAGCCCGCTCCAGCCCTGGATCAAGAGGCCATGCTCGTGGACCGGCCCGTCCGCTCCGGTCAGCAGATCTATGCCCGGGGGCGGGATCTGATCGTTCTGGCGCCCGTGGGGCCGGGGGCCGAGGTCATTGCCGATGGCAATGTCCATATTTATGCGACCCTGCGTGGCCGGGCATTGGCCGGGGTCATGGGCAACGAGGGCGCCAGGATCTTTTGCAAGGAACTGAAGGCGGAATTGGTTTCGGTGGCCGGGTTGTACCGGGTCAGCGAGGATATTCCCGCCACTGTGCAGAGTGCTCCGGTCCAGATTCGCTTGGCGGGCCGGCAGCTGCTGATAGAACCTCTTTAAGTTGACGATAGGGCCAGGAGGAAACGTGGGGAAAATAATTGTTGTCACATCAGGCAAGGGCGGGGTCGGCAAGACCACGTCCAGCGCGTCGTTGGCCATGGGCCTGGCTCGACGCGGATATCAGGTCGCGGTGTTGGATTTCGACGTGGGTCTGCGCAACCTCGATTTGATCATGGGCTGCGAACGGCGCGTGGTGTATGACTTCGTCAATGTCATCCAGGGCGATGCGACCCTGCATCAGGCCTTGATCCGGGACAAACGGGTGGAAAATCTCTACATTTTGCCGGCGTCCCAGACCAAGGACAAGGATGCCCTGCGCATGGACGGCGTGGAGCAGGTTCTGGAGGAGCTGGTCAATCGGTTCGATTTTATCATCTGCGACTCTCCGGCCGGTATCGAGCATGGGGCACTCATGGCCATGCATTTCGCCGACGAGGCCGTGGTCGTGACCAATCCGGAAGTGTCCTCCGTGCGGGATTCGGACCGGGTGCTCGGGCTTTTGCAGAGCAAGACCAAGAAGGCCAAGGACGGCGGCGTCATCAAGGAACACCTGTTGCTGACCCGTTACGATCCCGAGCGCGTGGCCCGGGGGGAAATGCTCAGCGTGGCCGATGTCGAAGAGATCCTGGCCATTCCCCTTCTGGGCGTGGTCCCGGAATCAAAGGCCGTCCTGGCCGCCTCCAACTCCGGCGAGCCGGTTATTTTGGACGAAGCCAGCGATGCCGGCCAGGCCTATGAGGACGCCGTGGCCCGACTGTTGGGCGAGGAAGTCGAGCACCGCTTCGTGAAGGCGGTCAAGAAGGGCTTTTTCGCCCGTATTTTTGGAGGCTGAGATGGGTATTTTCAGCTATTTTCGCCCCAAGAAATCCAGCGCCGAGGTCGCCAAGAACCGCCTGCAGATCATCGTGGCCCACGAACGGGCCCAGAACGGCGGGTATGAGTTTCTGCCCAAGCTGCGCCAGGAATTGCTGCTGGTGGTTCAGAAGTATGTCCATGTGGAGTTGGAAAACATCAAGGTGGACGTGAACCGGGATGGCGATTGCGAGGTCCTGGA
>RZYB01000161.1 GCA_009930495.1 Deltaproteobacteria bacterium | reverse complement strand
TCCCGTGGCCAGGGCTGCCTTGCCCAGGATGAGCGGCAGTTGGCGGTTCAGGCGGGCGGCCTCGGCCGGTTCGTCCTCGGCCTGATCGACCTTGGTGTAGGCCACGGTGTTGAAAACGACATCGGCGCGGGTATCGGTGATATAGGCTTCCACCGCCGGCAGGTCGAAAAGGTCCAGGTTTGCGCGGCCGGGGGCATGCACGGTCCAGCCCCGGCTGGCCAGGACCGAGCTTAGGGCCTGCCCGAGCAGGCCGGTTTTTCCGCCCAGCACAACGGCGTTCATGCGTGCCTCTCGGCGTACCATGCGTCCATGAACTGGCGATAGGCTCCGCTCTGGACCTCGTCAAGCCAGGTTCCGTTGGCTTGGTACCAGGCCAGGGTCTGGGCCATGCCGTCTTCAAAGGTTACCCGCGGTGTCCAACCCAGATCCCGTGTGGAGCGGGCAAAGGCCATGGCGTAACGGCGGTCGTGGCCGGGGCGGTCGGTGACGAAGGTGATGAGATCCTCGTTTTTTCCGGTCAGGCGGAGGATTGTTTTGACAACATCCAGATTGGCGCGCTCGGCGTCGCCGCCGAAGTTGTAGACGGCGCCGGGTTGCCCCTTGAACAGCGTGGCCTCCACGCCCTTGCAGTGATCCAGGACAAAGATCCAGTCCCGGACGTTTTGGCCGTCGCCGTAGACCGGAATGGCTTCCCCGCGCGAGGCCCTGAGATATGTCAGCGGTATGAGTTTTTCCGGGAATTGGTACGGGCCGTAATTATTGGAACAGCGGGTGATCATGACCGGCATGCCATAGGTGTGGAAATAGGCCCGGGCCAACAGGTCCGAGGAGGCCTTGGACGCCGAGTAGGGTGAATTGGGCGCCAGGGGCGTGTCCTCGGTGAACTGGCCGGTGGCTCCGAGGGTGCCGTAGACTTCATCCGTGGACACATGCACGAAGCGGGGGATTTCCGCCCGACGGGCTGCTTCCAGCAGGTTCTGGGTGCCCATGACGTTGGTGGTGATGAACGGGAACGGGTCGCTGATGGACCGATCGACATGGGATTCGGCCGCGAAATGGACGACCGCGTCGAAGCGGAAGCGCTGCATCAGTTCCGGGACCAGGGTTTGGTCGCAGATGTCGCCGTGCACGAAATGGTAGCGGCGATCCAGGTGCGCGGCCTCCACTTCGGCCAGGTTGCGACGGTTGCCCGCGTAGGTGAGCTTGTCCAGGTTGACGATGACCATGTCGGCGTGGGCGCCCAGCATATAGTGGATGAAATTGGAACCGATGAAGCCGCAGCCCCCGGTGACGAGCAGATGCATGGAAAACTCCTGTTCTTGACGGAATCGGGTTTGGCGGCCAATGGGGCGTGTACCCTGGCGCGCCGGATTCGGGCGGGCCAAAAAATACGCAAAGAGACACGGATATGCAAATAGTCCTCTATGAACCCGAGATTCCGCCCAATACCGGCACCATCGCCCGGCTCTGCGCCGCGACCACGACCCGCCTCAACTTGATCGAGCCCCTGGGCTTCAGCCTGGAGGACCGCTATCTGAAGCGGGCCGGCCTGGACTACTGGCCGCATGTGGACAAGAAGATTTGGCCGAGTTGGACCGCCTTTCTGGACTCCCGCCCAACGGGCCGCTTGATCTGTACCAGCGCCCGGCGCGGGTTGAGCTACCACCGTTTTGTCTTCCGGCCCGACGACCTCATCGTGCTCGGTCCGGAAACCCGTGGCCTGCCTGCCGAGGTTCTGGATCAGGCTGAACACGTGGCGAGGCTGCCTATCTGGGGTCAGGTCCGCAGCGTCAATCTGGCCAATGCCGCCGCCGTGCTTCTCTACGAAGCCTACCGCCAGACCGGTGAGCTGGATCGGCGCGAGGTCGCCGAATAACCACCAATCGCGGAGATCCCCATGCTCGACGCGTTCTATGCCATGCCCGTCAATCTGGCCGTGTTCGTGTTTTTGTTCGGATGCGTGGGTCTGGACCTGCTTTTCGGCGATCCCCATGATTGGCCCCACCCTGTCCGGCTTATCGGTCGGGCCCTGGCCCAATTGGAAGGTTGGGCGCGGCGGTGCTGGTTGGGGCCAATCGTGGGCGGCGGACTGGTCGTGGTCGGTTTGGCCGGGTTGTGCTTCGCTGCCGTCCTGTTTTTGACCGGATTGCCGCTTATCGGCGAACTGTTGGCCCTGTATCTGGGTTATGCCGGCTTGGCCTGGGGCTGTCTGCTGCGTGAGACCCGCGCCGTGCTGGCCCTGCTCGACGCGGGGGATCTGCCGGCGGCCCGCGTCCATCTGGCCGGCTTGGTCAGCCGGGACGCGCCCGACATGGACGAGGGCGAGGCCTACCGCGCCCTGGGCGAAACCCTGGCCGAGAATTTCAACGACGGCTTCGTGGCGCCGCTTTTCTGGCTGGCCCTGTTCGGGCCGGCCGCGCTGTGGGCCTACAAGGCGGTGAGCACGGCCGATTCCATGTGGGGCTATCGCACCGAGCGATTCGAGCGGGTCGGCAAGGTCGGGGCCCGGCTTGATGACGTTTTGGCCTGGATTCCTGCCCGACTGGCGGCTGTGTGCATCTGGCTGGCCGGGTGGCTCATGCTGCGGCCATCGTCGCTGGGCCGCATTGCCCGCGAGGCCAGGACCATGGACAGCCCCAACGCCGGTTGGCCCATGGCTGCCGCCGCGCATGCGACGCGGGCCGGCATGGGCGGACCGACCCGCTATTTCGGAGCAATCAAGGACAAGCCCCGGCTTGGGCCGGACAAGCCTTGGAGCGGGGACGCGATTCGGGCTCTGCGCCGGGTGTTGCTGCTCGCGGCGGGGTTGGCGGCGGTTTTTTTGGTGGTTGTGGGCAGCTGGCTGGCGTGGTGGCGATTGGGTGCGTAAAAACGAAAAATATGCGTCAGATTGCGTCGGCGCGGCCGGCGTTGGCGTGGGGCGGAAAATTTTTTCGGACCGGGGCGCGTCCGCCCTCCCGCGGATTATTTTTTTCTGGCATCGCGAACATAAACCCGTGTTTCCCGCCGGTCGATTTCAAACAGGCCAATGGCCGTGATCAGTTCGCTCAGTTTGGTGAATCCGTAGGTGCGCGGATCGAAATCGTTGGCGGTTTTGAGCATGAGACCGCCCACCGGGCCAAGGTGGGCCCAGCCGTTTTCATCCGAACAGGCTTCGATGGATGAGCGGATGAGGTTGATCAGGGTCGTGTCGCACCGCAATTCCTTGGCCGGGCGTGGCGTCAGGGTCGCGGTTTGCGGGCCTTCGGCTTTTTGAGAAAACACTTCGGTGTAGATGAAGCGGTCGCAGGCCGCGACAAAGGGCCGGGGTGTTTTCATCTCTCCGAATCCGTAAACCCGGCAGCCCGATTCCCGGATGCGCGCGGCCAGACGGGTGAAATCGCTGTCGCTGGAAACAAGGCAGAAACCCGCGAAATGACCGGTGTAGAGCAGATCCATGGCGTCGATGATCATGGCGCTGTCCGTGGCGTTTTTACCCGTTGTGTAGCGGAATTGCTGGATCGGCTGGATGGAATGTTCGAGCAGGGCCTGCTTCCACGGACCAAGATTGGGCGTGGTCCAATCGCCGTAGATGCGTTTGACGCTGGCCACGCCAAGTTTGGCGACTTCGGCCAGAAGCCCGTCCACGATGGCCGGATTGGCGTTGTCCGCGTCGATGAGGACGGTCAGGGATGCGTTGGGATCCGTGGGTTGTGCCATGATGCCCTCTCTGTGTTGAATTTACGCTTCCCATCTCGCCCAGTTGCCGCTGGGCAGATCGAGCACATCAGGTCCGCTGCGGAGCAGCATTTCTCCGCAGTCCAGGGTGCCCGCGTCGAACGTCTGGGCGAGCAGATTTTTAAGGACAATGGGCGAGAAGCCCGGCGTGTGCGAGGTCAGGACGACGAAGAGCGGTGTTTCGCTTAAAATTTGCCGGACCAGATCCAGGGTGTCCTGGACGTTTTTTTCGATTTTGTAGAGCTCGCCGCGTTTGCCCCGGCCAAAGGACGGCGGGTCCAGGAGCACGCAGTCGTATTTGCGTCCTCGCCGCGCTTCCCGTCGTAGGAAGGCGCCGACGTCATCGACGATGAAGCGGATGCCGGCGTTGTCCAGACCGCTCAGGGCCGCGTTGCCTCGCGCCCACTCGATCATGCCCTTGGACGCGTCCAGGTGGCAGCACCGCGCTCCGGCCTGGGCCGCGGCCAGGGTCGCGCCGCCGGAATAGGCGAAGAGGTTGAGAAAGCGGGGCGCTTCCGGTCGATCCCGTGCTGCCCGGCGCACGGCGTCCGCGATCCAGGACCACAGGTCCAGGGTTTCGGGGAACACGCCCAGGTGTCCGAAATCCGTGGTCGAGAGGCGCATGCGCACGCCGCGCAACGTTACGACCCATTCCGGGGGTAGGGCGTCGCGGCCATGCCAGTTCAGGCCATCCTTGCGGTCGAAGGAGGCATTGGCGCTGTCCCAGAGTTCGGGTCGGCGCGGCGACCATACGGCCTGAGCGCAGGGCCGGGCCAGGATGATGGGGCCGAAGCGCTCCAGTTTTTGGCCGTGGCCGCTGTCCAGGAGCTCGTAGTCGTCGGAGATGGCTGCTGTCATGGAAACCTCAAAAGAAAACCCTTCCGGGCGGCTGCCTGGAAGGGTTTTGCGTTCGTGGTGGGCGATACGGGATTTGAACCTGTGACTTCCACCGTGTGAAGATGGCACTCTCACCACTGAGTTAATCGCCCGAAGTGAAGGAGCCTTTAGCCCCGAGTTTTGCATCCTGTCAAGAATTTGTGTGGGAAATTGGATGTCACGCCTGCGATTGATTTTCGTCTCGACAGCGAGGTTACGTGCTGGTATCTATCGGAAATGCTGAAAAATCATGAGGTTTTTGGCGTTTTTGGGGTTTTGCCGGGCCGATAGCGCAGGCGTCGCTGGAGATGGACATGCGTGCTTCGAGACTGATCTGTCTTGTCGTGATTTTTTGTCTGTGGGCCGTGGGCACCCATGCCGCCGTGCGACTCAGCGCGGAGGAACGGGCGTGGCTGGACGCCAATCCCGACAAGTTGGTTCTGTGGTTTGACCAGAATTACCCTCCGATTGAGTTTTTATCCGCCGAGAACACGTTCGCCGGAATGGGCGCGGACGTCATGGGCCTGATCGAGGACCGCCTCGGCGTTGCCTTCCACAAGATTCCCTCCTTGGATTGGGACCGGCAGCTGCTCTCCCTCGAAAATGGCGAGTCGGCCATTGCCCCGGCTATCGTCGAGACGAAGGACCGGGTCCGGTTCGCTTTTTTCAGTGCCCCGTATATTACCATCCCGGCCGTGATCATCGCCACCCAGGGCAATGATGCATTTTTCAGCCTCGAGGACTTGGCGGGCCATCGCGTGGCCGTGGTGCGGGGCTTCGTGTCCGAGGATTTCGTGCGTCGCGAATACGGCGACCGATTGCGCCTGGTTTTGGTGAAAAACGTTCAGGAGGGGCTGCGCGCCGTTTCCTTTGGCGTGGTCGATGCCATGGTCGAGAACCTGGCCGTGGCCGCGTTTCATATCGACAGGGAAAAGCTCCCCAACCTCAAGGTTTCCGGGACCACGCCCCTGGCTTATTCCCAGAGTTTCGCCGTGAGCAGAAAATATCCGCTGCTCTTCAGCGCGATGCAGAAGGCCATGGCCGATATCCCGCAGGCAGAGCTCATCGATATCGAAAGGAAGTGGATTTCCCTGCACGAAAACACGATGAGCCCGGAAATGCGCATGGCCCTGCGTTTCGCGGTGGTGTTCGTGCTGGCCCTGATCCTGTCCCTGGCCGGCATGAGCTGGCTGCTTGGACGCAGACTGGACGAGAAACGGGCGCAGCTGGGTCGGACGGAGGCCACGCTGCGGGAAAAAGTCGAGCGGTTGAACATGGCCTTCGAAGCCTCCAGCGATGGGCTGTGGGACTGGAACATTCCCACGGGCGCCATGTTTT
>RZYB01000160.1 GCA_009930495.1 Deltaproteobacteria bacterium | reverse complement strand
TCTTGAAATATGAAAAAGTTGGGCAGGTCATGCATGGCCTGCCCAACTTTTTTGCAAGGAGTGGATGTGATCGAAGATATTTTGGCCGAGCACGGACTCACGCCGGACATCGACGACGCGCCTTTGGGCGCGGCGTATGAATCCTGTCCGGCGGTACACAAATCCGTGATCAAGAATGCCCTGGCTTTTGCCCATGCCCTGGCCCAGACCGGGTCGGAGCCCGTGTCCGAAACGCGGCGATTTGGCCACGTTGAACAATGCGTGACCCATGAACGTCTGGATTGGGCTTTTTTTGCCGTGGACCTGCGTCGGTTTCCTTTGACCGCGATTTGCTCGGCCATGGTCTTGGCCGTGGCGGCCAAGGTCGAAACCGTGGTCGTGCATGTCACCGGACCGGTTTCGGAGGCGTTGTTGTGCGGATGCGACCTGCTGTCCGTGGATCAGATTTTTACCCATGAGCCGGGCCCTGTTCTTGATGCCGTGCAGTCTGGCGGCCATGGCGTGGTCGTGGATCTGGCTGGACTGGATCTGCGCGCGCCGAGCTTGCTGCGTCCGGACCCGGACCGATACGGCGTTGCCATTCACCTTCCGGATTCGGATTATGTCCAGGCGTATCGTGCCGTGACCGTCGAAACCTTGCCCCGCTCCCAGTCGTATATTGCCTATGGTGGCGAGCCAGGTGTCGCGCCCGTGGTCATGGCCGAGCGTTTTTTGGGGTGCTGGCCGTGGGACGTGCTTTCCGTGGCGACATTTCGCCGTACAACCTCCATGTTCGTTTGAGCCGCCATGAAGAAACATTCCGTCCATTTATTCCGCAATATTGGCGTCATCGCCCACATCGACGCGGGCAAGACCACCCTGACCGAACGCCTTTTGTTTTATTCTCATAAAATTCACAGAATCGGCGAAGTCCACGATGGCAACGCCACCATGGATTATCTTGAGGAGGAACAAAAGCGGGGCATCACGATTACCTCGGCCTGCACCACCATTGATTGGAAGGATTGTCGCATCAACATCATCGATACGCCGGGTCATGTGGATTTCAACGTCGAGGTGGAGCGTTCCCTGCGTGTTTGCGACGGGGCCGTGGTCGTGTTCTGCGGGGTCAACGGGGTGGAATCCCAAAGCGAGACCGTGTGGCGTCAGGCCGAAAAATACCATCTGCCCAAGCTGGTGTTCATCAACAAGACCGACCGCCCCGGCGCGGACTATTGGCGGGTGGTGGATGATATCGGGACGCGTTTTGGCGTTGTTCCCGTTCCCGTGACCATTCCCTCGCGGACCGAGGAGGGGGCGGTACTTGACGTGATCCGGGGACGAATGCTCCGTTTTGATCCAGCGGATCAGGGGAGCACCGTGCAGGAGCTCGATGTGCCCGAGGCGGAGGATTTCGAGACCCACCGCCGGGCGTGCATCGAGATTTTGGCCGATTTGGATGACGTCGTGATGGAAAAATATCTTGCCGACGAGTCCCTGGACGAGGCCGAGCTGCGTCTGGCTTTGCGTCGGGGCACGTTGGCCGGTCGGGCCGTTCCAATCTATTGCGGCAGCGCCCTCAAGAATCTGGGCGTGCAGCCTCTCATGGACGGAATCGGTCATTTTTTGCCCGCCCCGGATGAGTCCTTTTCCCAGAGGCACGTTCAGGAGCGGATGCGCGAGGACAAGGTTCGGGAGGATCAGTTTGTCGGGTTTGTATTCAAGGTCATGTTCGAAGGCGCGCACAAGAAAATTTTTTTGCGTGTCTATAATGGCCAAATCGGTGAGAATTGCGCTGTCTATAATTCCCGCCTGGAACGTTTTGAGAAGATTCACAAACTGTATACGGTCCATGCCAACCGACACGAGCCCACTGTCGAGGCCCGGGCCGGCGAGATCGTTTTGGCCACGGGCCTGAAGGATTGCGTCACCGGGGACACGCTGTTTTCCGGAAAATCAGCCCTGCGGCTGGAAAATATCGATGTGCTGCAGCCGGTGCTGAATGTGGCGTTGGTGCCGGGCAGCGCCAGCGATACCGAAAAGCTTCAGGCTTTGCTCGAACGCTACAGCATGGAAGATCCGACCCTGCGCGTCTTTACCGATGAGGACACGGATCAACTGATTGTCGCGGGCTTGGGCGAATTGCACTTGGAGGTGGTTTTGGATCGGCTGCGTCGCGAGAGCGGGGTTGCTTTCCGTTATGGCAATCCCCAGGTAATCTGTCTGGAGACCATTCAGGCCGAAGCCGAAGGGCAGGGCGCTTGTTCCCGGACCATCGGCGAGCACACCCACCGGGGGGCCGTACGCGTGACCATCCAGCCCGCGCCGCGCGGCACGGGCAATGTCTGCCAGGCTGCCAAGCCCAATCTTGCCCATGCGGATATCGCCCTCAAGGCCATGGAGGACAGTTTGCAAGCTGGCGTGCTTAAAGGTTTCGTGGTCACGGATGTGACCGCGCGCCTGGAGGCCGTCGAGCCGTTCGAGGGCGGCCTGACCGAGCTGGGGGTGCGCATGGCCACGCTGGATGCCATGAAGTCGGCCATGGCCCAGGCCGCACCGGTTGTTTTGGAACCGATCATGAGCATGGAATTGCGCATGCCCGCCGAGTACGTCGGGGATTGCGTGAATTTGTTGGGGGGTAAAAACGCACGCATCTTGGATGTCATGACTTCGGAATTTGAATCCCGGATTAGTGCACACGCCCCGATGCGTCAGCTTTTTGGTTTTTCCACGGAATTGCGCTCCCGCACCAAGGGCAAGGCATTTTTCAGTTTGGTGTTTTCCGGATACGACATGGTTGGTTGACCCCCTCGACAGAGTGGCTATGTGTGCCCATAGTAAAGACTTGGAGGGTACGTTTTGAACTGAATGCGTTCAGGCCGGGCAAAGGTGGAGCAATATCGCTGAAGGGGAGAGGGCTGATCCGCGCGTGGGTATATGGACCACCGCAAGAGGCGATATGGACATTGTGCGCGACACGCAATTGCCGCGAAGCGAAGTGGATGAAGCGCAAGGCCATGTCGGGTTGGCGGCCAGATTTCTGCTGTGTGCGTTGTGTTCGTTGAGTCTGCATGTCATGATGGGGCTGGTGCTGGACCTTCCGCCCATGGGCGAGCCGGGGCCAAACGCGGTCATCACCCTTGATCTGCTGTCACGGAATGAACCCAAGCCGCAGCCCTTGGCCACATCCGCGCCTGCCGTCCAATCGAGACAACCGGAACCCGTCCCGACCAAGGAAATCACGCCAAACCCACCGGTTTCCAAAAAAATCGCGCCCCGTACACCAGTCAAGCCCGTCGTGAGGCGTCCCGCTCCCAAGACATCGCGTCCCAAACCCCAAACCGTTGCAGCCGCGTCTTCTGGTCGGACAAAACCGGTACTGCCCGCCACGACCAAAGCTGATCCCCGTCGATCGGCTTCATCCGCTGTTCCCGTTCTTTTGAACAACGAATCCGGGCAGGACGCCCTCAAGCATGGCTCCGAAGCCCGGTTCATGCACGGCCTCGCCACCGAGGAATTCGTGGAAGAAAATTATGTTGGCACGTATCGGGTTTCCGGTCGGGGCCGGGTTTGGATCGAGGACGATCGGGCGGTCAGCGGGCGCCTCATCCTCCACGACGAGCAGAGCGGATTCTGTCGCCCACTGTACCGATTCAATCGGTTCATCTATGTTTACGGAGAAACTCCGGACAAACCCTCGCCCGTGCTGGGTTCGGTGACGTTTTTATCCGATGGCTCCATGGTGCACCAGTTCATCTGGCAACACAACTCCACGCAAGCTTATTATCCCCTTCGTCAGTAAACTCGGCAATCGTCGAGATCGTCCAGAATTTCCCTGGCCTGGACCCGCTTCAGGGCGCGGCCTTGGATGAGGATGTCGTGCAGACACTGTTCCACGGGGAGGTCCGTGTCGATGCGGATGTGGGGCCGTGGCGGGGTGAACGGTTCGTAGTGGGCGAGCATGGCTTCGAGATGGATCAGCCGTGCGTCGGACGTGCCGGGCGTGGTCTCGCGCTGGGATAGACGTTGCCTGATGGTATCCACGGAACAGGCGCATTCGACGAAAACGAGGCCTGCGTCCCGGTCCCGAGCTAGGTCCATGGCGGCTTCGCGCCATTGGTGGCTGGAAAATGTGGCGTCCACGACCACGGATTGACCGCGTTTGAGTTCGTCGTGCGCCAGGTTGAGCAGTTTGGCGTAGACTCTGTTTTTGAGCACGGGGTGGTATTTGCCGGACTGGAATGGCGCGACGCCGTCGCTGGGAAAGTCCGGGTCTTGTTTTCGGATGATGTCGGACTGGAACAGACGTATGTCCAGGGCCTGGGCCACCATGCGGGCCAGGGTCGATTTTCCGGAAGCCGGCAATCCAAGAAACACCCAGAGCACGGGGCGTCCAAAGAGCATGGCGTATTCGCGGGCTTGGGAGAGATAGCTGTTGATGTTGGCCAAAAGCGCGGCATGTCCACCCGGCGCGGCCTGATTCAGGGACAGACAAGCCACTTTCAGTCGAACCAGGGCGCGGTAGGCGGCATGGAAGTCGAGCAGGGCGTGGATTTCCGGGTCGTGGGTGGCTCGCGCGTAGGCGGACAGCAGGCGACTGGCAATTTCCGGATGACCGAGGTGTTCCAGATCCATCACCAGGAAGGCCAGATCCAGGGCCACGTCACCGTAGCGGAAGCGCTGGTTGAATTCGATGCAGTCAATGATTTGGATGCCATGATGGAAATAGACGTGTTCGGCCCGGAGATCGCCGTGGCCGTCCCGGATTTTGCCATGATCAATTCTGTTGCGGAACAGGTTGTGATGAGTGTTCCAAAACGCGCGGCAAACCTGGCGGACGAATTCCCAGTGGGCGGGGTTCATATGCTCCGACACGAAGGGCGCGGTCTGGGTAAAGTTTTCCTCCATGTTGGTCCGAATCAGGTCCGGCTCGCCAAAGGCGTCGATGTCCGCGCTGGTTTCGGCCTGATCATGAAATACCGCCAGAACGCGCCCCAGGGCCGAAATGTCCTCGTCCGTGACGTGGCCATCCTCGAGGCGGGCCGCCAGGCTGGATTCATCCGGAAGCTGGGCCATTTTCACGGCGTATTCGATAATGCGCCCATTGCCATGCAGCGCGAGATTCCCGTTCTCGTCCTGGCGGATACCCACGACGCCCTGATAGACGCCGCTGGTTAAACGCTGATTAAGGACGACTTCACGCTCGCAAAACAGCTTGCGGTCGGAAAGCCTCCGAAAGTCGAGGAAACCCAGATTGCGCGGTTTTTTGAGCTTGTAGACCCACTCTCCGGTTAGAAATACGGTCGAGATATGGGTCTGTCTGATTTCAAGGCGGTTGATCGGATGGGGATAGAAAGCTGGGTCGGCCATGGCCAGACAGACGCTATCGAACCCAATCTCGGGTTCCACGCTGGTTTCAGGGGGCTGCTGTTTGTTCATGTTTATGTTCCCGAGGATGTGATCGAAGACGGTTTTTAAGGAGCGCTCTTTGTTTTGAAGCGATGTTTTTTTGCATATCACGTCGCGATCTGTTTCGGCTACGGGAGAAGCGAGCTGGATTTCTGGATTGGTCGCGGCCGGCACGAATGTTTCAAGAAATACTTGACGGTTATTCCTTTCGCACATAAAAGCCAATTTCTCGACGCGCCCGTAGCTCAGTTGGATAGAGTGCCTGACTACGAATCAGTAGGTCGCAAGTTCGAATCTTGCCGGGCGCACCACGAAATCAAGGGGTTACTGAATTTGATCAGTAACCCCTTCTTTTTTTGTGTGGATTCTGGGCGGGACTTTTTTCGAGGTGCCCATTTCAAAGGCTTCTATCGCCAGTGGTTTGTCGTGAGGTTGGTTTTCGAACGGCGCAGGGGATGCGTCTTGATGGGAGTGTGGGGAGTGATAGAGCGGCGGCGGTGACGTTGTTTATTTCTGACTGCTAAAAATTGTCAATATTAACTCGACTTTCGGGGTTAGCCATTAGCAGCTAACAACCTTTGTTCATTGAAAATATAATCGAAATTGCGCCCAGAACTGTGTATTCCGTCTCTGAA
>RZYB01000159.1 GCA_009930495.1 Deltaproteobacteria bacterium | reverse complement strand
CAGGAGCCCAACCCGTACATCACCCCGGAATTGAGCTTTCAGTTCCATTATTTCGCCATCCGCAAGATGCATCTTTTGATGCGGGCCAAGGCCCTGGTCGCCTTTCCCGGTGGATTTGGAACCATGGACGAGTTGTTCGAGGCTCTGACCCTCATCCAGACCCGCAAGGTGCGGCCCATCCCGGTTTTGCTTTTTGGCAAGCGTTTTTGGCAGAAAGCGGTCAATTTCGAGACATTCGTGGAAGAAGGGACGATCAACGCCGAGGATCTGAATATTTTTCAATATGTCAGCACGGCCGAGCAGGCCTGGGAGATCATCGCCGCATCCAACGGCCTGACCACGGACGGCAAACCGTAAATCCCGCGTTCGATCGACGCGCCATTTCTAGCGCACGACGGTGTGAATATCGGTGATAATCCGCCCGGACATGGCACGCATGACCCGGCTCATGGCCTCGGCCACGGAGCCGGGATTTTTTTGGGCACAGGGCTGACTTTCCCTGTAGGTGCGCTGAAACACGACTTGATCCGGGGCGTCCAGGGCGCGCAGGTCGAGCAAGGTGATGGTCAGCTCGGCCGAGGCCAACCATTGGTCCTCGCCATCCAGCTCCATCCATTCCTCGACAATGCCTTCCACTTGGTGCGTGGCCGTCAGGGACGAGGTCGGGCCGCTCACGGCCCGGAAAAGTCCGCTTTTGAGCAGGTCTCGGCGCAGATAATCCGTGACCAATATCTGCGGTGTGTTCCGCCATTGATGGTAGGCGTATTCCTGGCGGCCAAAGGACAGGTCGCGGTAGACCATTTTACCCGTGTTGAATTCCGGAGCCACGCCAAAGCGGCTGACCGTGACGATGGCCGGCGCTGGCTGACCAGCCACGGCCGGGGCCTCGTATTCCAGGGTGTAGTAGCGGGTGTCGGGCGCGGGCTGACGGGATCCGGCGCAGGTCCATAGATTGAGGCAGGCCAGGAGTGGTACGAGGATACGGAGATTCATGGCGTTTCCTGCTAGTCTTCCACGGCGCGGGGCGCCTTGGGTTGGGCGAAAATGAGCTGGGAGGGCTGGTCTTTCAGGTTGGTGATCAGTGTGTTCAGATTGGCCGAGGTTTGTTCCAGGTTTTCGGCCGTGGAGGCCATGCGTTGTTGCAGGTCCTTGATGGAGGTCTGCATCTGCATCATGGTCACCGTGCTTTGGAACATGAAGGCGTCGGCCTTGAGGGTGGTGGAGGCCAGGGCGGACATGGTCGTATCGATATGGGGGCGGTTGGTGTCCAGGATGGCCTGGAATTGGCTCAGAATGGCGCCCGTGCGGGCGAGTTCGTCTGTCGTGGTTTGCATGAGACGGTGCGAGGCGGCGATGGTTTGCTCCATGTTTTTAGCCATGGACTCCAGACGTTTGGGGCTTGCAGCGGCGTTGATATTGTTCAGCAGGGTGCGCACATCCGTGGAAATGACGCCGATCTGGGCCGATTCGATGGCCGCGTTGAGGCCCGCGAAGGCGGTCAGGGCCTCGCGGGAGATGCCTTGAAAGTCGATAGCCTGGATTTTGGACGCGATGAGGTCGATTTCCCGGAACAGTTTTTTGATATTGGACGGCCGTGAGGCAATGACCGGATACGGCGGGTCAAAGGACAGCTTGGGGGTCAGGTGGTCCGTGCCGGGCGTGGCCTTGTCGATTTCCACGAACATGGCGCCGGTGATGCCGACATTGGCGATGGTCGCCACGGAGTTTTCGAACTTGTCCTCCTTGCCGATGTTTTCCCGTTCGATGGCGATGAGAACCTCGATCAGATGGTAATCCGGCGCGATGCGGATTTGCTTGACGCGGCCCACGGGGACGCCGCGATATTTGACCGGCGAATCGACGTTCAGGCCCTGCACGGATTCATCGAAATAGGTCACGAAAAGTTCGCCCTTGTCCAAAAAGGAACTCATGCCGAGCCAGATGATGGCCACCGTGGCCAGGGCCAGGCCGGCGGTCATGAACAGGCCGACGGAAAAATGCATGCGAGCGGAAGCCATTATGTCTCCATGTCCGGCTGTCGGTTGAAGAATTGGCGCACGAAGGGGTGCGTGCTGGAATCGCGCAGAACGCGCGGATCGCCATCGGCGATGATGGACTTGGTTTCCTTGTCGAGCATGATGATCCGGCTGGCGATGGTGAAGATGGAGGACAGCTCGTGGGTGACCACGACAAAGGTCGTGCCCAGGGTCCGGTTCAGGCGCAGGATGAGGAGATCCAGATCGGCGGAGCTGATCGGGTCCAGGCCGGCCGAGGGTTCGTCCAGAAACAGGATTTCCGGGTTGAGGGCCAGGGCCCGGGCGATGGCCGCGCGTTTTTTCATGCCGCCCGAGAGTTCTTCCGGCAGGTGGTGCTCGAAACCTTCCAGCCCGACCTGGCGCAGTTTGAGGCGGACCAGATCGGCCGTGGCCTGGGGGTCTAGGTCCGAGTACTCGTTGACCGGCAGGGCGATGTTTTCGGCCAGGGTCATGGAAGAGAACAGCGCCCCGCCCTGATACATGACGCCGATGCGGGTCAGAATGCGCTTGAAGGTTTCCGGGTTGTCGGGGTCCATGGCCAGTCCGGCGATGGAGATGGTCCCGGCCCTGGGTCGGTATAGTCCGATGAGGTGTTTGAGCAGGGTGGATTTGCCGCAGCCACTGCCGCCCAGGATGATGAATATTTCACCGGCGTGGATGTCGAAATCCAGGTTTTCCATGATGGTTCGCGTGCCAAAACCCATGGTCAGGCCGCGCGCGGAAATGATCGCTTCTCCGTTCATGGCCGCCAGTACCTCAGAACCACGGCCAGGACCGAATCCACCAGGATAATAAGGAATATACTCGTGACCACGGCCGATGTCGTGGCCTGACCGACACTGGCCGCGCCGCCGCGCACCTGATACCCCTTGAAGCATCCCACGGTGGCGATGAGCAGGGCAAAGATGGCGCTTTTGAACAGGCCCCAGTTCACGTCGAAAATGGTCAGCGTGTTCATGGTCTGCTGCATGTAGGAATTGGGCGTCAGATCCAGCGTGGACACGCCGATCAAAAGTCCGCCGGCAATGGCGAACAGATTGGAATAGAGGGCCAGAAGCGGCACGACCAGAACCGAGGCGATGACCTTGGGCGCGACCAGGAACATGCTTGGTTGAAAACCCATGGTGATCAGGGCGTCCACCTCCTCGGAGACCTTCATGGTCCCGATTTCGGCGGCAAAGGCCGAGCCGGAGCGACCGGCCACGATGATGGCGGTCATGATCGGTCCCAGTTCCCGGACCATGGACAGGGCGACCAGGGAGGCGACGTAGATGTTCGCTCCGAACTGCTGCAGCTGCACGGCCGACATGAAGGCCATGATCAGGCCGAGCAGGAAGCTGATCAGACCAACGATGGGCAGGGCGTCCACACCCACGGAATGCATGTAGCCAACCATGTCCCCCAGGCGCAGACGACCAGGATGGCGTACCAGGGAGAGCAGGGTAAGGGTGGTTTCGCCCACGAAGGACACATGGTCCTCGGCCTGGTCCAGCACTTTCATGGTTTTCATGCCAAAGCGGGTGATGATGTCGGGCGTCGGACGCTTGGCCGGAGTCGGGACGGTTTCCTGGTCCAAGTGGAGAAAGGACAACAATTCGTGGACAGCTTCGGGGACATTGTCCAGGCGCAGCCGGCAGCCATGCTCGCGGGCTAGACGGTCCAGATGCACCACCACCAGGGCGCCGCAGTCGTCCATGCGGGCCACGTCGCTCAAATCGGCCCGGATTTCCTTGGGCGCGGGATGACTCAGCGAACGCGGCAGTGTCTTGAGCACGGCCGGGATGGTCCGCAGATTCAGGTCGCCGGACAGGCGCACGGACAGACAATCGGGTTGAACGGAAATGTGGGCGGAAGCGGTTTCTGGCATGGTCGACCTTGTTTTTGGAAAACGTGCGCTTATGTAGCCTAGGGTGTGGCGCTCGTCCACTGCCCAGGAATTCGTCATCAAGCGCATCGCCCCCGAACGAGCATCTTGAATCTCCTCTTTCTCTATGCGAAAAGCCAGACCTGTCGGACCGGGAGTGCTCCATGGTCCCTCGCCCGCGCCGGATCGTATCGCGTTTCGGCCCACCGCTAACCGGAAGTAATGTATGTCCCGCTGTTTTATGCGTTTGTTGCTGGCCGTGCTGTTGCACGGCGTTTTGTTTGGCCATGCCCTGGCCATGTCCTCGGTCCCCGATGATGTGTATCCTGAATTGGAAGAATTGCTTGGCTTGCCCCGGGCGTCGGTCGCGCCCGCGTCGGACCGGCTGAAACATCTCGTTGACCTTGTCCGCTCCACGCCGGCGGGAACCAGCATGGCCATGAAGGACCGGGCCAAGGCCACGGGCGCCTTCCATGCCTTTGCCGTGCGCGGGAATCTGGAGCGGGTCGTTGAATATGTCTACAATCCGGAAATTCCCATTTATGTGACCATGCCCTCGTCGGTGCGCGAACAGGAATGGTTGAGTCAGAACGTGGGGCAGGCGCTCAAGACCATGTCCCAGGCCGTGCGCGCCGGGGACGGTTTTTTTATGCGTGGTCAGGAACGGGAGATCATCACGCCTGACGCCAACACCGGCGGCTATTACGCATACCGGCAGGATCGGGCCATGGCCGTGGTGCCGACCAACGGCGGACCGGTCCTGGTGTCCGTGTCCTGCCAGCCGGAACCGTCGGACGTGGGCCGCAAGGGCTGCGTGGTCGGCAAGGACGGGGATTGGAACTACCTTTATTCCGAGGAAACCGGTTTGACCAAGACCGGCCTGGGGTGGGTCGATTCCTATATGTACAACGCCTATTCCGTTTTGGTTTATGTGCCGGACGTCGCCACGGGCGTGGTCCGTGTCGGGTCCTTCAAGTGGCTGAACGCGGGCTGGGCCAAGATGAACATGGTCAAGCAAACCCACATTTTAAACGGAATCAAACGCTTTGCTTCGGATTTCAAGGCCGTGTTGGAATCTCCGTCCCTGCCCAAGGCCTCGGAGCTGGCCGCCAAATACCGCGCCCTGACCCAGTCCAATCTGGAAACCCTGCGTGAAATGGTCTCGCCCTATGTCGCGGCCATCAGCCAGTCCGGCGAAGGTGCCGTCAAAAGCGACCCGTTCAAGGAACTGCTCGATTCTGGCGAGTATCTGCGGAGCATGAGCCAACGGGAAATGGTCAAGGTGCTCTTGCAGGAGTATCTCAAGTCCCGCATCGGCAAGGCGACCATGGTCCGGGTTTCGGCCGTGGGTGACGGGTTGACTGTGTCGGCTTCGCGGTAAGGCGGAAATCATGGATTTGCTCAAGATCGGCATGCTTGTTTTCTGCCTCGTCGTGGTGTGCATTGTCCTGGCCTTGGGGCAGCGCTCCAAGGCCAAGGATGTTTTTCATCTCATGCGCATGGTGCTGTGGATGCTTTTCATGTTCGTGGGCAATTCCGTGCTGCCGGACATGGCCGTTTTGGCCCACGATGATCGATTGCGGATCGGAGTCATGCTGGTCTGGCTGGCGTTGTCCTACGGATTGTCCTGGGGCTGTGTCCGCTTTTTGCGTCAGGGCGCGCGGGTCTGAGCATGGGCCGACTGTCCGAGGAGGCCCGGCAGCGGGCCAAGCAGATCCGCGACGAGGCCCTGTCCCGGTTGAACGAGCGCGAGTCCTCCATGGTTAAGACCCTTGTGGCCGAGGTGGCGGCGTTGAAGGGTGAAATCGCGGCCCAGCGACGGGAGTTGGCCGAACTGACCGCCCTGGTCCGGACTTTGACCGATGGCCCGGCCGCACCCTCCCTGGCCTCGTCCCGGCGTCCCCTGTCCGGCGCCAAGCGCCGGGCTTTGGAAAAAATTCGTGAACTGCGCGCCCAGGATCTGACTTTTTCGCAAATCTGCCGCGAATTCCGCGCCCAAGGCGTGCCGACCCTGTCTGGCGAGGGCGAATGGTCCAAGGGCACGTTGTGGAACCTGTGGAAGAATCATTCCCATCAGCTCGACGCCTCCGACTGATCCCTCCGGTTTATCCTGTTTTTCAACCCCTGGGCCGCGCCCATATCGAGGTCAATGCATGGATTTGGAACAGATA
>RZYB01000158.1 GCA_009930495.1 Deltaproteobacteria bacterium | reverse complement strand
CCCCTACAACTACAGCGACATGACCGGCACGGTCGTAACCGGAACCACCAGCCCCAGCGGCACATGGCGCAAGGTCCTCAATGGGGGCGCGGGCGCGACCTGGGGACAGATATTCTGGAACCTTGAGGACGAAGGGGAAATTCCCGATACCACCGGCCTCACGGTCGAGGCGCGTTGGTCCAACGATCTGGTCACCTGGTCGGACTACATTGCCTACTCCTCTGCCGAAAACATCGGACTTGTCGCCAAATATCTCGAAATTCGGACCACATTGGAGAGGGTCGGCGGAACCGGCCTGACCCCGGTCCTTTCCGACCTGCAGGTGGACTATACTCCTGGCGGAGGAACGACCGTGCCTGAACCCACAACCGTAACCTTGCTTTCGCTTGGACTTCTCGGGCTTGCATGGCGTAAGCGCGGGGGACACAACGTGTGACGTGATGCTGGATACTTCCTTGAAGTGGTATGCAGCAGGCTGCCTTGGGCAGCCTGCTGCATTTCCGAAGTTTTGACACCAGTGCACGTTTTGCCGTGCAAACACCGGGAGCCACCATGCGACATCCTCTTCTCGGAATCGGAATTCTCCTCACAGCGGCGGGTCTCATTTTCATCAACAATGCATTGGCCTCGATTCTGACGCCGCAACAGAAAAAATTTTCTGTCGATTCCCCAGTCATCGACGAGAGAGTGCCGGCTGAAATCCGCACGGCCTTGGACAGGAAAGGGCTTTTCGATATTTCGCGCAACGCGTTGCAGGCAGAGGGAGAAAGGCTCGGCAAAGAACTCCGGAACAAGCCTGACGACCCCTATCTGCTGCACGCCCTGGGCACGGTCGCCTTTCATCTGCAGGGGGAGCGGGAAGCCACGGCCCTTTGGAAGGCCGCGAACACAAAGGACGCCAACCTCGCTCCCGCGGATCTGATGCTCGAAATTCAGCGTTTCCATGCCATGCGGCAAAAAGGGGAAATGAAGCGCGCGCAGGCCCAACTGGAGATGGTCGAGAAGCGCTTCGCCAGGGAACCACATTTTCTGCTTCTACGCGCCGAACAGGCCATGCGCGGGCGAAATTTCGAGGCGGCGGGCCGTTCATTCGCGCTGGCGCACGAAATTTCCCCGCGGCTTTATGTCACGGCCTTGAACCTTGGGCGCTACCATGCGTTCATGGGCGACAACTCGCGAGCCCTTCCTCTTTTTCAGGACGCCGCCGACTTGGCTCCAGGCAGGGCCGAAACCTGGTGGAATCTGGGCATGCTTCAGGCCTTTCTCAAGAATGACACGGCAGCTCTGGAGGCATTCATGCGCCTGCGGGGGCTGTTGCCGGGCGGGCCGTTCCCTGAAACCAGGCTCGCGGAAATCAGGTTGGAGGAGATGGATTTCGCGAGTGCCGAGAAGTGGCTCCGGCAAGCCCTGTCCAGGCAGCCAGCGCAGCCCGAAAAGGCGCGCGTTCAAAGCGCCCTGGGCAATGTCCTGTTGCGTCGCGGGGCCGTGGCGGAAGCTCGTGAACAAATCGTCTCCGCCCTGGAGTACCGCGAGCAGGTGCAACTCCTCTTCGCGCTGGGGACCATCAATGAAGAGCAGGGCCGGTGGAAGGACGCCGAGAAGCACTACCGCCGGGTGCTGGAAATCGTGCCGGACAACCCCTTGGCGCAGAACAATCTCGCCATGTTGCTGCTCAGGCGGAATCGCTCCCTGTCCGAGGCGCTGACGCTTGCGGAACGGGCCAGGGGAAGCGTTTCCGGAAATGCCATCATCGAAGGGACCTACGGATGCGCGCTGTCCCGGGCCGGCCGCCACGCCGAGGCCATTAAAGTGCTCGGACCGGTAGTCGAGTCCGTGGGCGGAGACGCCTGGGCCAGGTATTTTTACGGCGTGAGTCTGCGTGGAGCCGGCCGGACGCAAGACGCCGCGACCGTCTTGCGTCGGCTGCTCCATGATGAACCGGATTTTGAATTACGCGGGGATGTCGAAAAAATGCTCTGAAGGCTCTGGAATCGACGCGTTCATGCTCCGTTTTGGAATTTGAAGGCCCGTTCATCCTGAAGGGAGAACGGGCCTTTTGGTCGATGCTTTCCGTCGGTTCATGCCGTTTCGTTTGGTCCCGATCCGGCGCTTTCCGATGAGGTCGCACATGGCCGGACTGCGTGCGCGCGGGTTCGGGGCGTGGGTCCGGGGTTTTCCCCGCAGGGCCTGGCGGCGGCCGACAGCGCGGCGCGCGGGGACTAAGCGCCGGGCAGGCCGCGTTCGACCAGAAAGCGGATTAGGCCGGAGGTGGTCGAGATGCCCAATTTGCGCATGGCCCGGCCACGGTAGGTGCTGGCCGTGGTGACGCTGATGCCGAGGTTCTGGGCGATCTGGGTCATGGTTTCGCCCTGGGCCAGACGCCGGGCCACGTCGCGTTCCTGGCGCGAAAGCTTGTCCAGGGCCGAGATCGGGCCACGTCCGAGCAGGGCGGGGCTGACGAAGATGCCGCCGTCCAGGACGGCGCTCATGGCCTCTTCCAGTTCCTCGGGCGCGGAATTTTTGCTCAGGTAGCCGCGCGCGCCCAGGGCCAGACAGCGTTGGGCGTATTCGGCCTCGTGGTGCATGCTGAGCACGATGACCGGCAGGCCGGGGTGACGCTCCCGGAGCGCGTCGAGCATGTCCAGGCCGCTGCCGTCGGGCAGGGAAATATCCAGGATGACTAGGTCGAATTCCGTTGTTTCCAGCACGATGGCGGCTTCGCGCAGGCTGCTGGCTTCGGAAAAGGTGCTGGTGGGAAATCGGTCGGCGACGATATTCATGGTGCCCCGCCGGACCACGGCGTGGTCATCGACGATCAGAACGCGCATGATGGCTCCTTGGTGGAAGGGGAAAGAGGGGCCTGGACCAGGATTTCGGTGCCGCCCCTGGCCGGACGCTGAATGGCGAGCTGGCCGCCGACGAGCCGCACCCGTTCGCGCATGCCGATCAGGCCCAGGGACGCGGCGGCGTCGATTTCCGCCTGGCCGATGCCCGTGCCGTTGTCGGCCACGCGGAGATGGATGTTCGTCCGCGTGGCGCGCACGCGCACGATCAGTCGGGTCGCTCCGGAATGGCGGGCCGCGTTGGTCAGACATTCCTGAAAGACCCGATACAGGGCCGTGCCCAGGTCCGGCGCCAGTTGGGGCAGGCGGCCGATGCGGCAGTCCACGGTCATGCCGCTGCCCTCGGCAAAGGTCCGGGCCCGCCAGGCCACGGCTTCGGCAAAGCCCAGTTCGTCGAGCATGGGCGGTCGCAGCTCGCGCGAGATGCGGCGTACCGTGGACAGGGTCCCGGCCACGAGGGCGCGGAGTTCGTTGGTCTGTTCGCGTCGGGGATCGTCCGCGGCCAGGGAGCGTTCCAAGCGGTGCAGGCCCATGTTCAGGGCCGTCAGATCCTGGCCAAGGATGTCGTGGATTTCGCGCGAAATGCGGGTTCGCTCCTTTTCGATGCTGTCCTGCAGGTAGGAGGACAGGGCCCGGTAGCGTTCGCGGGATTCTTCCAGTTCGGCCGTGCGCTCCCGGACCCGTTCTTCCAGATGTTGCCGGGCCTGGTCCAGGGAGGCCTGGGTGCGGACCCGGTCGGTCACGTCGCGCAGGGACAGACGCAGGCCGAGGAACACGCCCCGGTCGTCGAATACCCGCGTGGTTTCCTGGGCCAGCCAGATCTCCGCGCCGTTTTGACGGCGGATGCGAAAATCCATGGACCCGATGTCCGTGGCCCGGGCGGCGCGCATGGCCTCGTGCCAGCGTGGGGCATCGTCGGGGTGGATGACGTGGGCCAGAAAGTCTGGCCTGGCCAGGGCGTCCTTGGACTCGTACCCGGTCACTCGCAGGCAGGAGGGCGAGACGTAACGCGGCGTGCCGTCCGGATTGATCCAGATTTCCAGATCATAGGTGAAATCCGCGACAGTGCGGTAGATATCCGGGCGTTGTCGGGCGCGGCGGATTCGGTGAGGCGTGCGCATGCCGCTGGTATGGATCGGATATGTCGTGGAAGCAAGACCCGGAACGGGCAGGGATGCGTGGGGAGAAATCCCCCGCCGCGTGTAGCGGCGGGGGATGGCGTGATCAGTCTTGCTGCAGCGCGGCCACGAGTTGGTGCATGGTCGTGGTTTGTTCCGCCAGTTTGTCCACGGCGGCATTGGCCTGGGTCATGGCCGTGGCCGTGTCCTCGGAGATGCGGTTGATGCCCTCCACGGAGCGGTTGATTTCCTCGCTGGCCGCGGATTGCTCCTCCGAGGCCGTGGCGATGGATCGGACCTGGTCGGCGGCCGCCTCGACAATGGTCACGATTTCCGTCAGCACCGCTCCGGAGCGTTCGGCCAGCTGGGTGGCGCGATCCACGGCCTCGGCGGCGTGTTCCACGCCCGTGATGTTGGATTTGGCGCCGGTCTGGATGGACCGGACCACCTGACCGACCTCGGTCGTGGCGGTCATGGTTTTTTCGGCCAGCTTGCGGACCTCGTCGGCGACCACCGCGAAACCTCGTCCGGCGTCGCCGGCCCGGGCCGCCTCGATGGCCGCGTTCAGGGCCAGGAGGTTGGTCTGGTCGGCGATGTCCGAGATGACATTGATGATCTGATCAATGCCCTGGGCCTGCTGGCCCAGGGAGTCCATGTTGCGCTTGAGTTCCACGGCCTGTTCCTGCACGGCCTGGATGGCCTCGACCACCTCGCGCACCACGTCGGCGCCTTCCTTGGCCTTGTCCTTGGCGGTGTCGGACCCGCTGGCGGCGTGGGCCGCGTTTTTGGCGACTTCCAGGACCGTGGCGTTCATCTCTTCCATGGCCGTGGCTGTCTCGCCCGCGTGCTGACGTTGCAATTCCGCGCCTTCGCGGGATTTCTGAACCTGGGCGGTTAGTTCCGTCGAAGCCGCGTTCACGGCCTGGACCACGTCCTCGATGCGTGCCGCCGCGTCCAGGCGTCCCTTGCGCTGGGCCTCGGCCGCGTCGCGCCGGGCCTGTTCGGCCTCGGCCACGGCCGCGCGGGCGCGTTCGGCTTCCTCCGCCGCTTCCTGGGTCTTGGCCTCGGCCTGGTTGATCATGTTCTTGAGATTTCCGACCATGGTCCGCAACGCATTGGCCAGGACGCCGATTTCGTCACGCTGTTGGATATCCAGGGTACGGGAGAAGTCCCCCTCGGCCACTTTTTCCGCGAATCCGGCGGCTTGGCGCAACGGACGGGCCAGGGTCCGGGCAAAGAGCCAAAGCACGAGCATGGCCACGGCGGTCACGCCCAGGCCCACGCCCAGTTGCTTGAGACCGTTGGCGCGTCCCATGGCGGACATTTCGGTGGCCAGGGTATGGGCGTCGGCCAGGACAATGTCGGGGTGCAGGCGGATCAGGACGGCCCAGGGGCGGTCGGTGCGTCCCAGGTGGACCGGAGCCAGGGCCCGGTAGGATCCGGTGGCGGCGCTGATGTCCGCGAATCCTTGCCCTGTCTGGAGGGGCTTGAGGAGGCTTTTCCATTCCTTGGAGATGCGTTCCATGGGCTGGCCCACGGATTCGGGTTTTTCGCTGCTGGCCACGACCAGACCCTCGTAACTGATGATGGCCACGTCGCCCTTGCCTTCGTACAGGCTGGCGTCCACGGTCTTGGCCAGTTCCTGCAAAAAGCCCAGGCGCAGGTCCGTGCCAGCCACGCCCAGGAACTTGCCGTCCTTCTTGATGGGCACGGACAGCGTGGTCAGCCAGTCCGTCTTGCCCTGGACAATGTAGGGGAAGGGATCGAGCACGCTTTCCTTGCCGGATTCGCGCGGCCAGAGATACCAGCCGCCCTTGCGGATGCCGTTGGGATGCTTGTCCTGGCTTTCGAACTCGACCAGGGCCTGGCGGGCGATGTTTCCGGCCTCGTCGCGGTTCCAGTAGGGCACGAAGCGGCCCGTTTTGTCATGATCGCTGCCGGGCTTGGTGGCGAATTCCGCGTCCCGGTCGTCCAGGGCGTTGGGCTCTCAGGCGGTGTACGCGCCCAGGTATTTGGGATTGTTTTCCAAGACCGCCAAGAGAACGGAGTTCAGCACATCGCGGATGGACCCTTGCAAATCGTACTGCTCCTGGAGCACCTCGAAGGTCTTGGCCATGGTTCGGGCCGT
>RZYB01000157.1 GCA_009930495.1 Deltaproteobacteria bacterium | reverse complement strand
GTCAACGTCTCGGTCAAGCCCACGGCCCTGTTTTCCCAGGCTTCGCCCAAGGATTTCGAGGGTTCGGTCCGGGGCATTTACAACCGCTTGGCCGTGATCCTGCGCAAGGTTCGGGAAATGAACGGCTTCATGCGCATTGACATGGAGCAGTACAAATTCAAGGACATCACCCTGGAAGTGTACCGCCGTCTGCGCGACAGCGAGGAATTCCGCGACTATCCACACCTGGGCATCGTGCTCCAGGCCTACCTCAAGGACACGGACCAAGACTTGGCCGGCCTGCTGGCCTGGGCCCGGGCCAAGCAGCTTCCCATCTCCATCCGCCTGGTCAAGGGCGCGTATTGGGATTCAGAGACCGTCATCGCCAAACAAAACGGCTGGCCCATCCCGGTCTGGACCATCAAGGCCGAAAGCGACGCAGCCTATGAACGCCATGCCCGGCTTATCCTGGAAAACCAGGATATCTGCCATTTTGGCTGCGCTTCGCACAACATCCGGACCATTTCCGCGATCATGGAAATGGCGAAAGAGCTCAACGTACCCGAAAATCGCTACGAATTTCAGGTTCTCTATGGAATGGCCGAGCCCGTGCGCAAAGGCCTCAAAAATGTGGCCAAGCGGGTCCGCCTCTACGCGCCCTACGGCGATTTGCTGCCCGGCATGGCCTATCTGGTGCGCAGGCTGCTGGAAAACACCGCCAACGAATCCTTCCTGCGCCAGTCTTTTGCCGAGGAAGCCGAGGTGGAACGCCTGCTGGAAAATCCGCTCCTAACCGTGGAGCGGGAAAAGAAACAGCGCGCTCCAAAATCCGTTCCCGACAGCACCGGACCAGGACGATTCGAAAACGAACCCTTTGCCGACTTCACCCAGGCTTCTGTTCGGGAGGCATTCATCCTGGCCGTCAAAAACGTGCGCGCCCAACTTGGCCGGGAATACCCGTTGGTCATCGGAGGCCAGGAAGTACGCACGGCCGACACGCTGACCTCCGTCAATCCGGCCAACCCGGGCGAAGTCATCGGCACCATCTGTCAGGCATCAACCAAGGAAATCGACCTGGCCATCGAAGCGGCCAAGGCCGCCGCCCCCGCCTGGAAGGCCCTGTCCCCCGAAGACCGCGCCGGCTACCTGCTCAAGGCGGCCGAAATCGCCCGCGCGGACGTCTACAATCTGTCCGCCTGGCAAGTGCTGGAAGTCGGCAAGCAATTCGACCAGGCCCAGGCCGACGTGGCCGAGGCCATCGATTTCATGGAGTACTACGCCCGGGAAATGATCCGCCTCGGCAAGCCCCAACGCATGGGCCGGGCACCGGGCGAAATGAGCCACCTTGTCTATCAGCCCAAGGGTATTGCCGCCGTCATCGCGCCCTGGAATTTTCCCATGGCCATCAGTGCCGGCATGAGTTCGGCCGCCATCGTCGCCGGCAACCCGGTCCTGTACAAGCCGGCCGGCCCCTCGTCCGTGGTCGGCTTCACGTTGGCGGAAGTCTTCCGCAAGGCAGGCCTGCCCGCCGGCGTGTTCAACTATGTCCCCGGCCGGGGCGCGGTCATGGGTGACTATCTGGTCGAACATCCGGACATTTCCCTCATTGCCTTCACCGGTTCCATGGAAGTCGGGCAACGCATCGTGAACAAAGCCTCCGTGGTCCAACCCGGACAAAAACAGATCAAGCGGGTCATCGCCGAAATGGGCGGCAAAAACGCCATTATCATCGACGACGACGCCGATCTGGACGAAGCCATCAGGGAAATCCTCAATTCGGCGTTTGCCTTCCAGGGACAAAAATGCTCGGCCTGCTCCCGGGTCATCGTGGTCGAACCCATCTACGCCAAGTTCATCGAACGTCTGGTCGAGGGCGCCAAATCCCTGGCCATTGGTCCGGCCGAGGATCCGACCTACTCCATGGGGCCGGTGGTGGACGACAAATCCAAGGCCAACATCCTGAAATACATCGATATCGCCAAAAACGAAGGCAAGCTCCTGTACGAAGCCCAGCTCCCGGAAACAGGCTTTTACGCACCCCTGACCATCGTCGAGGGCATCACACCGGCCCACCGTATCGCCCAGGAAGAGGTTTTTGGTCCGGTACTCGCGGTCATGAAGGTCAAGGATTTCGACCAAGCCATCGAATGGGCCAATTCCACCCGCTACTCCCTGACCGGCGCCGTGTTCTCGCGCAGCCCGCGTCATCTGGACAAAGCGCGGGAACAGTTCAATGTCGGCAACCTGTACCTGAATCGCGGCTCCACCGGGGCCTTGGTCGAGCGGCATCCGTTTGGCGGCTTCAACATGTCCGGAGTGGGCTCCAAATCCGGCGGTCCGGATTATCTTCTCCAATTCCTGGACCCGCGCGTGGTTTGCGAAAACACCATGCGCCGGGGTTTTGCCCCCATCGAGGCCGACGACGACTGGATCATCTGAGTTTTCCCCTCCCTCATTGCGGCGCCCGGCGTCATGCTCTCGCATGGCGCCGGGCTTTTTTTCATCCCATCATGACAACGTTATTTTACGGGCAGACTCCGGAGGGAAGGGACTGAAGACGCGAAAAACAAAATTTAATTCCGAGTTATTTCTTTTTTCAGAATTAAATTCAGATTCATTTTCATTACGCCAAAATTAGTTCCTCTTTTTGGAAAGAATTTGATTTTTAACCCTTTCTCCTGTATGACTTTTTTACAAAATTTGTAAACTCCGCCCCCTGGTGGCCGGAGATTCTCCCCCAAAGGACAATCCGGATTTTTTCCGGTTTCGTATCCACACCTTGACACGGGTTCGCGGTAGCGAACCCAAGGGCACCGCAACCTGAAGGAGGAGTTCATGAAGAGGAAACTGACGACACTTGGATGCCTGACCCTAGCCGCGCTTTTCCTGGCCCTGGGCCCGGCCTGGGCCAAAACCATCCGCATCGGCCTCATGTGTCCGTTGACGGGTTCCTGGGCCAGCGAAGGCCAGGACATGAAGCAGATCGTCGAGCTCCTGGCCGACGAAACCAACAAGGCCGGCGGCATTGACGGCGCCCAGGTTGAAATCGTGGTCGAGGACGATGGCGGCGATCCACGGCAGGCCGCCCTGGCCGCCACCCGCCTGACCACCAAGGACATTTCCGCGGTCATCGGCACCTATGGCTCGTCCGTGACCGAAGCCTCCCAGAACATCTACGCCGAATCCGGCATCCTCCAGGTCGCCACGGGTTCCACCGCCATTCGCCTATCCGAAAAGGATCTCCCGCTGTTCTTCCGGACCTGTCCCCGCGATGACGAACAGGGCATGGTCGCCGCCAAGGCACTCAACACCCTGGGATTCAAAAAAATCGCGGTCCTCCACGACAACACCTCCTACGCCAAGGGTCTGGCCGACGAAGCCAAGGCCCTGCTCGAAAAAGAAGGCAAGACCATCGCCTTTTATGACGCCCTCACTCCCGGCGAACGTGACTACAACGCCATCCTGACCAAACTCAAATCCGCCGCGCCGGACGTCATCTTTTTCACCGGCTATTATCCCGAAGCCGGCATGCTCCTGCGCCAAAAAATGGAAATGAACTGGAACGTGCCCATGATCGGTGGCGACGCCACCAACAATCCGGATCTGGTCAAAATTGCCGGGCCCAAGGCGGCCGAGGGCTATATGTTCCTGAGCCCGCCGGTTCCAGCCGACCTGGATACCCCGGAAGCCAAGAACTTCATGACCGCCTACAAGTCCAAATACGGCAACGCCCCCGGCTCTGTCTGGGCCGTGCTGGCTGGCGACGCCTATCGCGTCATCGCCGAGGCCATCGCCAAATCCAAGGCGACCGAGGGAGAAAAACTGGCTGCCTACCTGACAAAAAGCCTGAAGGACTTCCCCGGCCTGACCGGCATGATTTCCTTCAACAACAAGGGTGATCGTGTCGGCGACCTGTACCGCGTGTACAAAGTCGACGCCGCCGGCAACTTCGTCCTGCAGCCGTAAACGTCAAGGGACTCCTTTCACCGGAAAGGGGTCCCTTTTTTCCAACATCTTGCCCACCCACACCCTATGGAAGAATTTTTTCAGCAATTGACCAACGGCCTGGCGGTAGGTGGCATCTACGCCCTGATCGCCCTCGGCTACACCATGGTCTACGGGGTCTTGAAACTGATCAATTTCGCCCATGGCGACCTGTTCACCATTGGCGCCTATCTCGGTCTGACCCTGCTCGTGTCCTTCGGTCTCTTCGACAAAATCGGCCCGCTGGCGGCGGTGCTCTTGCTCGCGGTCATGGTCATGATCCTGGTGGCCATCATCGGCGCCATCCTGGAACGAGTCGCCTACAAACCCCTGCGCCACTCGCCCCGGCTCTCGGCCGTGGTCTCGGCGCTTGGCGCCTCGATCTTTTTCCAAAACGCGATCATGGCCATCTACAGCCCCAAATTCCTGGTCTACCCGCACGACATCCTGCCCAAGGCCGCCGTCAACATCCTGGGCCTGGACATTCCCGTCATCCGGATCGTCATGTTTCTGACCTCGCTGGTGCTCATGGCCGCCCTGTACTTTTTCATCCAGAAAACCAAAATCGGCACGGCCATTCGAGCGGCGGCCATTGACCAGGGCGCGGCCAAACTCATGGGCATCAATGTCGACCGGGTCATCATGCTCGTTTTCTGTATCGGTCCGGCGCTAGGTGGCGCGGCCGGGCTCATGGTCGGCCTGTACTACGGTCAGATCAATTTCAGCATGGGCTGGATGT
Source organism: Deltaproteobacteria bacterium (assembly GCA_009930495.1). Classification (NCBI taxonomy): domain Bacteria; kingdom Pseudomonadati; phylum Myxococcota; class Myxococcia; species Deltaproteobacteria bacterium. Next base: position 1,410 of record RZYB01000157.1, on the reverse strand, counting down.
ACGGCCTCAAGGCCTTCACCGCCGCCATTTTGGGCGGAATCGGCAACATCCCCGGAGCCATGGTCGGAGGGTTGCTTCTGGGCGTCATCGAAGCCCTGGGAGCCGCCTACATTTCCATTGCCTGGAAGGACGCCATCGCGTTCTGCGTCCTGATCCTCATCCTGATTATCCGGCCCACGGGCTTGCTGGGCGAACGGGTTGCGGAAAAAGTATGAACAAATCCTTCCTTTTCATCGGTTTTGCCGCTGTCATGGCGGTATGTCCCCTTTTTCTCGATGCCTACTGGACCGACGTCATCAACAATGTCGGGCTCTACACCATCCTCGCCCTGAGTCTGAATGTCATCCTGGGCCACGCCGGCTTGTTTCACATGGGGCACGCGGCCTTCTACGCCATAGGCGCCTACACGGTCGCCATTCTGAACACCATGTACGGCATCCCGGTGCTCTGGCTCATGCCCCTGGCAGGGCTGACAGCCGGCGTTTTCGCCCTGATCGTGGCCAGACCCATCATCCATCTGCGCGGGGATTATCTGCTCATCGTGACCATCGGCATTGTCGAAATCGTGCGCATCGCCCTAATCAACAACGTTTTTGGTATCACCGGCGGAGCCAATGGCATCTTCGGCATCAGCCGCCCGACCTTTTTCGGCTACAAAATCGCCAAGCCCGAACAGTTCTTTTACCTGATTTGGGGGTTCGCGGCCCTGACCATCTTTCTGTTGCTGCGACTGGAACATTCCCGATTCGGCCGCGCCCTGCTGTACATCAAGGAAGATGAAGTCGCGGCCGGCGGCAGCGGCATCAATGTCGCCCACCACAAGCTGGTGGCCTTTGTCATCGGCGCGGTCTGGGCCGGTATGTGCGGCACGCTTTACGCCGCGAAAATGACCATCATTGCTCCGGAATCCTTCTCTTTCGCCGAATCAGTCATTCTGTTCACCATCGTCATTCTCGGGGGGGCGGGCAGCATCCCGGGTGTTATCCTGGGCGCGTTCCTGTTGGTCGGCCTGCCGGAAATTTTTCGAGGCCTGGCTGAATACCGCATGCTTGTATTTGGCGCGGCCATGGTTTTGATGATGATCTTCCGCAACCAGGGACTGCTCCCGCCAGGCCCCAAGCGCTATCTAGTGTCCGCCCCGCCGGCTGGAGGTTCCCGATGACCTTGCTCCAGATCGACAATCTGACCAAATCTTTTGGTGGCCTCATGGCCGTCAACGACGTCAGTTTCACCGTGGAGCACGATTCCATCGTCGGCCTCATCGGCCCCAACGGCGCGGGAAAAACCACGGTCTTCAACCTCATCACCGGAAATTACCAGCCCAACACGGGCACGGTTCTCTTCGATGGGCGGAATCTGGTCGGCCTCCCCACCCACGCCATTGTCGAAAGCGGCATCGCGCGCACGTTC
>RZYB01000156.1 GCA_009930495.1 Deltaproteobacteria bacterium | reverse complement strand
TATCCGGCCAGCCATTATGTTTCGGACCGCGACAATCTGGTGCGGGCCATGGCCGACATCCGCGAGGAATTGCGCCTGCGCCTGGAGTATTTTCAGGGCAGGAACATGCTCGTCGAGGCCCAGCGTCTGGAGCAGAAGACCCAGCTCGACCTGGAGATGATCGAGGAACTGGGCTACTGCAACGGCATCGAGAATTATTCCCTGCACCTGGACGGCCGCAAGCCCGGCCAGCCTCCGGCCACGCTGCTCGATTATTTCCCCGAGGATTTTCTGCTCTTTGTCGATGAGTCGCACATCACCGTGTCCCAGGTCGGGGGCATGTTCAATGGCGACCGCTCGCGCAAGCAGACCCTGGTCGATTACGGCTTCCGCCTGCCCTCGGCCCTGGACAACCGGCCCCTGTGTTTCGACGAGTTTCTGACCCGCATCGGGACCTCGATCTTTGTTTCGGCCACGCCCGGCCCCTGGGAGCTGGAACGGGCCCAGGGCGTGGTCGTGGAGCAGATCATCCGACCCACGGGATTGATCGACCCGGTGGTCGAGGTTGTGCCCACCGAGGGGCAGATGGACCATCTCATGGAACAGTGCCTGGCGCGCATCGGCCAGGGCGAGCGGGTCATGGTCACGACCCTGACCAAGCGCATGGCCGAGGATCTGACGGAATTCTTGCAGGCGCGCGGCGTGCGGGCGCGGTACCTGCACTCGGACATCGACACCCTGGAGCGGGTGGCCATCATCCAGGCCTTGCGAGCCGGAGAATTCGACGTGTTGGTCGGCATCAACCTGCTGCGCGAGGGTCTGGACATTCCGGAAGTGTCCCTGGTGGCCATTCTGGACGCGGACAAGGAAGGTTTTTTGCGCTCGACCCGCTCCCTGATCCAGACCTTTGGCCGGGCCGCGCGCAACGTGCGCGGGTCCGTCCTGCTCTACGCGGACAAAATCACCCGGTCCATGGCCGAGGCCATGGGCGAGACCAAACGCCGGCGCGAACTCCAGACCGCGCACAACGTCGAACACGGCATCACGCCCCAAAGCATCCGCAAGAAGTCGGACAACGTCCTTTATGATCTGCACCGCGAGATCCAGGAGCAGAAGGCGGCCGAGGACACGGCTGTTTACGATCCGGGGCCGGCTGGCGCGGCCAAGGAAATCGCCCGACTGAATCGGGAAATGCGCAAGGCGGCGGAGATGCTCGAATTCGAGGAAGCGGCCCGGCTGCGCGACCGCGTCAAGGCCTTGCAAGAACGCTACGGCGCGGCGGCGGGGAAGCGGGCATGAACCAGACCCGTCCGCGACAATCATTCTGGAAGCGGTTGTGGCCCGACTGCGCCCGTGGTTTTCATGGGTTCACCGGCCTCTACCTGCTGGTCAAATTTCGTTTCGGCAGCTTTTTTCCGCTGATCCTCGGGGCCGGATTTCTGCTGGCCGTGTTTTGCTACGGAATGTTCATTTTCATGGCGATCGAGGGCTGGAGCCTGCTGGACAGCTTTTACCAAGTGGTCATGACCCTCTCCACGGTCGGGTTCATGGAGCTGCATCCGCTCTCGGACCGGGCGCGGTTCATGGTGTCCCTGCTCATCCTCATGGGCGTGGGCAGTTTTGCCTATCTGGTCGGCGCGTTCACGCAGGTGGTGGTCGAAGGGCGATTGCAGGATTTATGGGGGAAACGGAAGGTGCGGAAAATTATCGATTCCTTGGAAGATCATTACATTATCTGCGGCTACGGGCGCATTGGCGGCGTGGTGGCCGAGGAGATGCGGCGCGAGAACCTGCCCGTGGTCGTCATCGAGCGCGATCCGGACCTGTTGATCGAGCTGGAACGGGACAATTTTCTGTTCCTGGCCGGGGACGCCACGAGCGACGAAACCCTGGTCGCGGCCGGAGTGGAGCGGGCCAAGGGTCTTTTCGCCTGTGTCAGCCAGGATGCCGAGAACGTCTATATCACCCTGTCCTCGCGCCAGTTCAATCCGGCCCTGACCATCATCGCCAGGGCCGACCGGCCCGAGTCCGTGTCCAAGCTGGAGCGGGCCGGAGCCAATCGCGTCCTGACCCCGCATCAGATCGGTGGCAAGCGCATCGCCCAGGTCATGCTCCGCCCCACGGTCACGGATTTCATGGACCTGGCCATCCAGGGGCACAATCTGCAGATGGAGGAAATTCTGGTTCAGGCCGGCTCGGAGCTGGTCGGCAAGAATCTGATCACCTCCGGCATCCGGCCCCGTTTCAACCTGATCATCATCGCCGTCGAGAAATATTACGGCGGCATGACCTTTAATCCCTTGCCGGAAACGCTCATCGAGGCCGGAGATACCCTCATCGCCGTGGGCCCGCCCGAGAATTTTTCCGGCCTGCAGACCGTGAGCAAGCCAGAGGACGGTTTCTCCGCATGACCCTGCCCCTGCATCTTCCCACCGAGGTCGATCGTCTGGCCGAGCGCCTGATCGAATACAACGCCGCCTACCGGGCCGGCGCGCCCGTGGTCGCCGACGCCCAATACGATCTGCTCGTGGCCCGGTTGCGCGAACTCGCGCCGGATCATCCCTTCCTGAACCGGGTCGAACCCGAAACCTTTGGCGGCAAGCGCGAGGTGCGTCATCCCGCGCCCATGTTGTCCACGGAAAAGGCGTACACGCCCGAGGAATTGGAGCGGTTCGTGACCCGTGTGGCCAAGGAGGCGGGTGAAATCGGCGTGACCGGGGTCCGCTTTCGGGTCACGCCCAAGTTGGACGGGCTGGCCGGCCGCGACGACGGCACGGTTTTCGTCACGCGCGGCAACGGCGAGGTCGGCTACGAGGTCAGCTCGGCCTTTGCCAAGGGCATGATCCCCCTTGGCGGTCGGGGCCGGGGCGTGGGCGAGATGGTCATCAAACAGAGCTATTTCCAGGAACATCTGGCCGGAAAATTCGAGCATCCGCGTAATCTGGTCGTGGGTATCGTGTCGTCGGACACCGTGAACGACCTCGCCAGGCAGGCCCTGGCCGACGGCGTGGTCCATTTCGTGCCCTACAGCAAGCTGCCGTCCTGGGAGGGTTCGGGCGCGGAGCTGCTGGCCCGCATGGACGCCATCACGGATGAGCTCTCGGCCCGGGTCGATTATCCCCTGGACGGCATGGTCGTGGAGGTGCTGGACGAGGACGTGCGTCGGACCATGGGCGCGACCAGCCATCACTATCGCTGGCAGATCGCGGTCAAGCGCAAGGGCGAAACGGCCCTGACCCGGGTGGAGGAGGTGGTCTGGCAGGTGGGGCGCACCGGCAAGGTCACGCCCGTGTTGCTCATCGAGCCGGTCAACCTGTCCGGAGCGACCATCCGCCGTGTCACGGCCCACAACGCCGGATTGCTGCAAAAAAAAGGATTGGGACCGGGGGCCGAGGTTGAGATCATCCGCAGCGGCGAGGTCATTCCCAAGATCGAGGACGTGCTCGTCGCCGCCCATGTGGACCTGCCCCGAACCTGTCCATCCTGCGGCACGGCTTTGGTTCGCGAGAACGATTTTTTACTCTGCCCGAACGCGCATTGCCCGGACCAGACCGTGCAGACCATCGAGCACTGGTTCAAGACCCTGGGCAACGCCGATTGGTTTGGCCGTAAAACCGTGGAAAAGCTCGTCGCTTCCGGCTATGACAGTCTGGAAAAGGTCTATGACTTGGGCGAGGACGATTTTCGGGCCATGGGTTTTGGGCCGGTGCAGTCGGCCAATCTGGCCGAGGCCATCTATCTGAGCCGCACGCGCGAGGTCGAGGACTGGCGTTTTCTGGCCGCGCTCGGCATCGAGGATCTGGGCAAGGGCGACAGCCGCAAGCTGCTGGAGGCCTTTCCCCTGGAGGCCCTGCCGGATCTGACCCAGGACAAGATCGAGGCTCTGTACGGATTCGGGGCCATCACGGCCGGGTCCATCGTGCGAGGGCTGGCGCGTCTGGCGCCGACCCTGCGCCATTTGCTGGACCTGGGTTTTCACATCATCCGGTCCGGCGCGGCCCGTGGTCCGGTCGCCGCCACCAGCCCCCTGGCCGGCAAACATGTGGTTTTTACCGGCAAGATGGCGCGGGGCAGTCGCGAGGACATGCAGGAACAGGCCCGCGCCCTGGGCGCCCTGGTCCAGAGCGCGGTCAACGCCAAGACGGATGTTCTGATTTGCGGCGCCAATGTCGGCGCGACCAAGATGGCCAAGGCCCAGGCAACGGGCGCGGCCATTCTGACCGAGGACGAGTATTTGCGCCTCATCGGCGCGGACATCACTATAGGAGGCACAGTATGAGCACTGCCGTCATCATCATGGGGGCCAAGGGCCGCATGGGTTCGACTCTGGCCGCGATGGCCATGGAGTCCGAGAAATTCACCCTGGCCGGCGTGGTCGAGCGGGCCGAGCGCGCCGCCGGCCTGGAACTCTTGGGCTGCCCCGTGGCCAACACCCTGGCCGAGCTTGTTCCCGCCTGCCCGGGGGCGGTGGTCATCGACTTCACGGCTCCGGAAGTCAGCCTGGCCTCGGCCCGCACCGTGGCCGCGACCGGAAACCCCCTGGTCATCGGCACCACGGGGCTTTCCGCCGCGCAGATCGCCGAGCTGGAAACCCTGGCCGCGAAAACGCCCATTTTCTGGTCGCCGAACATGTCCATCGGCGTCAACGCCCTGGTCCGCATTCTGCCCGCCCTGGAGCGTATTCTGGGCGAGGCCTACGACATGGAAATCACCGAGATCCACCACCACCACAAAAAGGACGCGCCCAGCGGCACGGCCGTGAAGCTGGCCCAGGTTCTGGCCCAGTCGCGCGGCTGGAATCTGGACGAGGTCGGCAATTACGGACGCCAGGGCATCGTCGGGGCGCGGCCCGAAAAGGAACTGGGCGTGCATGCCGTGCGGGGCGGTGATGTTGTCGGCGACCACACCGTCTATTTCTTCGGTCCGGGCGAACGCATCGAGGTCACGCACCGCGCCCATTCCCGCGAGAATTTCGCCCGTGGGGCACTGCGCGCCGCGACTTGGCTCGCCAGCCAAAAACCGGGACGGCTCTATACCATGAGTCAGCTCATGGGAGAGTAGAATGTCCGCGGCGCTCAACCTGGCCCGGACCCGGCTTGGGGAGGTCATTCTCGGCAAGGACCAGCAGATCCGGCTGGCCCTGGCCTGCCTTTTCGCCCGTGGACACCTTTTGATCGAGGACATTCCGGGCATCGGCAAGACCACCCTGGCCAAGGCCCTGGCCACTGTCCTGGGCCTGGATTTCAAGCGGGTGCAGTTCACCAACGACCTGCTGCCGGCGGACCTGTTGGGCGTGTCCATTTTTGACGCCCAGACTTCGTCCTTTGTTTTCCATCCCGGCCCGGTCTTCACCAACGTGCTTCTGGCCGACGAGATCAACCGGGGCACGCCGCGCACCCAGAGCGCCCTGCTGGAAGTCATGGAAGAGCAGCAGGTCAGCCTGGACCGGGCCACGCGACCCCTGCCCCGGCCTTTTTTCGTCCTGGCCACGCAGAACGCCCTGGATCAGGCCGGCACCTATCCCTTGCCCGAGTCGCAGCTGGACCGTTTCCTGTTCCGGCTGAGCCTGGGCTATCCGGACCCGGATTCCGAGTTGGCCCTGCTCGGCCGCGCCCATGCCGCCGGACGGCCGATGTTGCCCGAGCCGGTCATGAACGCCGAGGAGGTCCTGCTCATTCAGGAGCAGGTGGACGCGGTCCGGACCACGGACCCCCTGTTGCGCTATGTGCGGGCCCTGCTGGAGCGCACCCGGTCCGGCGGGTTCGTCAATGGGCTGTCTCCCCGGGCCGGGCAGGGGCTGGTGCGGGCCGCGCGGTCCTGGGCCTTTCTGGATGGCCGCGATTATGTCTTGCCCGAGGACGTCCAGATGGTCTTTCCGAGCCTGGCCGAACACCGGCTGCGCCCCAGTGGCGGTCATGTGGACGTGCGCGCCCTGCTCGACGACGTGCCCATTCCCTAGGGAACGCAGGAGCTGACGTGGCATTGCCGAAATTCATCCGTAAGCTAATCCTGGCCCGGCAACGGGCCGTCCTGCCGCAGCGTCTGGGCCGCAAGCGGATCTACATCCTGCCCACGCGGTCCGGTCTGGTTTTCGGGGGATTCTTGGTGGCCATGCTCGTCGCCGCCATCAACTACACCAACAATCTTGCGTTTTTGCTGACCTTTTTGCTGGGGTCCATCGCCATTGTCTCGGCCATCCACGCCTACGCCAATCTGGCCGGGCTGGAACTGGAAGGCGCCCGC
>RZYB01000155.1 GCA_009930495.1 Deltaproteobacteria bacterium | reverse complement strand
AGAGGCAAGGCGGCCTCCCTTGATAATCGTGGGCATCTTCCCTATTTCTCCCAGGTGTGTTTGGGTGGTATTCGGGGGCGGGGATGAAAAAAATTGTCGTGTTGCCGTTTTTGGCCGGATTTCTGGCCGGACTCCTCTCGGTGCTGGCCGCCCTGGAATGGGCCCGGCTCTGTTGTCCGCCGGCCGACACGGGCCGGGCGACGCCCGCCCTCGCTTTGCGCGCCGAAGTATCCATCGATCGCCACCACCTTGGATTCATCCGTCCCGTGATGCCCGTTTTTCGCCAGCGGGTCGTGCCCGTTGTGCTGCGCGAGCGTATCCTGCCTTCTTCGGAATCCGAACAGGGCGCGGCGTCCGGAAAAACCGGGTCCGACGTGGTCATGCAGTCCGGCATCGGTACGCTTCCAGCGCCTTCGGCGGTCACTGTCCGTCAAGACCGGCGGACGTCCGCGAATCCGCGTCCGGTTCCTTCCTCCCCCAAACCGGCCGACCTGTCGGCCAAGGCGCGGTATGCCCATGCCCTTGCCTGCTACGACGCCGGCCGTTATGCCCAGGCCCGCGAGGAATTCGCGGCCTTCGCGCGCGCCTTCCCCCAGAGCCCGCTGATGCCCAACGCCCTCTACTGGACCGGCGAAACCTGGTACGCCCAGCAGCGTTTCGACAAGGCCGCCGAGGCCTTCGCGCAGGTCGTGCGCCGTTATCCCCGGCATGTCAAAAGTCCGGACGCGCTCCTGAAACAGGCATATTCGGTGCTTCGGAGCGGGGATCCGGCTCGGGGCCGGCGTCTGCTCGACAATCTGGATGCCCGTTATCCCAAATCCAGGGCATCGCTTTTGGGGCGACGGGTGTTGCAAGGAAATTCCGGATATCGCGAGGTCGGCGCTTCGGGGATCCGTCATGGATGAATTTCGGGCCAGCCTGGCCCTGCGTCACACGAAAGGACTGGGGCCACGGACCTGGAGACGTCTGCTCGACGCCTTTGGGAGCGCGGACCGCGCCGTGGCGGCCTTTCCGGCCTGGAAGGGACTGGTTTCGTCCAGGGTCATGGATGCCTTCCGAAGTCGCGCCTGGGAGGACAAGGCCGACGCGGAAGCCGCCCGTGCCGAGCGGTTGCAGCTGTCCATCCTGCCCTGGTCCGATGCCGGCTATCCGGAGTTGTTGCGCCATATCCCCGACCCGCCTCTTTTTTTGTATTATCTCGGTGATGTTACCTTGCTGAACCGGCCCGGCGTGGCCCTGGTCGGATCGCGCCAGTGCTCGCGCTATGGCACGGGCATGGCCGATTCCATCGCCGCCACCCTGAGCCGGGCCGGCGTGTGCGTGGTTTCCGGATTCGCCTTTGGCATCGATCGCGTCGCCCATGTCGGCGCCCTGCGGGGAGTGGGTTCGACCATCGCGGTCCTGGGCACGGGTCTGGATCTGATCTATCCGGCGTCCAATGCCGATCTGTGGTCGGAAATCGCGTCCAAGGGCTTGATCCTGACGGAATTTTCTCCCGGAACCAAACCCGAGGGGCCCAACTTTCCGCACCGCAACCGCATCGTCAGCGGCCTGTCCCTGGGCGTGCTGGTGGTCGAGGCCGCCCTGGGCAGCGGCAGTCTGATCACGGCCAGCCTGGCGCTGGCCCAGAACCGCGAGGTCTTCGCCCTGCCCGGACCGGCAAACCTGAAAACCTTTCAGGGCTGCCATCAACTTATCCGCCAGGGGGCCTGTCTGGTTCAGGACGGCGAGGACATCCTGCGCGAACTGGACGCGCGCCTTCGGCCCTTTGCCCTGTCCGGGGAACAGCCCGTGGCGCCAGTTTTGGTCCCGACCGAGGCAACCAGGCCGGGCGCCGTGGCGCCCACGCCCGTCCTGCCGGACGATCCCGATCAGCGAACCGTGGCGCGTCTGCTCGCGGGCCGGCCGAGGGCCCACGTCGATGTCCTGACCCGTGAGTTGGACTGGCCGTCGGAAAAGGTCAGCTCGACCTTGCTCCTTTTGGAATTGCAAGGCCTTGTGGAACAGTTGCCCGGAATGTATTATGCGCTGTCGCGAACATGATTTTCCACCCGGAGAAGAGAGATGCAGAAGATACCCATCCAAAAAGCGGCCGCGGACATGGTTTTGGCCAAACCCGTGACCAAGGACAACGGCATGGTCCTTGTCGCCGCCGGCACGGCCCTGACCGATCAGCTTCTTTTCCGGCTTGAAAACATGGGCGTGGAGCAGATCGTGGTCGAGGGCAACCCCGTGGACCTGAGTGGCGGCCGGGGCGGTGAGATCGCCACCCAGAAGCTGGAGCGGCTCGAATATCTGTTCCGGAATTTCAAGGACGACAAATACATGCAAAAGGTGAAGGCCGTGGTGCGCGAGCATTTTGCCGGACGGGCCGCCGTGATCGCGGCCCGGGCCGTTCCCGAAAGTGGAGAAGAATGATGGAAGAAGACCTACGGACCAAGCACAAGGGGCAGATCCTGGCGGTCAAGGATTTGCCCACCCTGCCCGGAGTGCTGCATGAAGTCGCGGCCATGATGGACAATCCCGATTCCTCCACGGATCAGATCAGCAAGGCCATCTCCCGCGACCAGGTGCTTTCGGCCAAGGTGCTGAAGATGGTCAACTCGCCCATTTACGGCTTTCCCGGACGGATCGGATCCATCCAGCACGCCCTGGTTCTGCTCGGGTTCAACGTCATCAAGGGCATCATCATTTCGACCTCGGTTTTCGACGTCATGAACGAGAACATGAAGGGGCTGTGGGAACACAGTCTGGGCTGCGCCCTGGCCAGTTCGGCCATTGCCCGCGCCATCGGCTGCAAGGACCCCGAGGAATACGCCGTGGCCGGGCTGCTGCACGACATCGGCAAGGTCGTGACCGCCGTGCAGTTGCCGGAAAGCCGGGCGGCCATCGACGCCTTGGTCAAGGAGCGGGATTTGTCGTACCGCGCCGCCGAAGTCGAAGTGCTCGGTTTCGCCCACGACCGCGTCAACCTGTGGCTGTCAACCCATTGGAATCTGCCGCCAAACCTGAAGGAAGGCTTGTCCTACCATCATCGCCCCATGTCGGCGACGCTGTATCCCAAGGTCGCGCGGGTGGTCCACGTGGCGGACTTTTTTTCCCGTCTGTTCGAGGTCGGCAACGGCGGGGACGACCAGATCAGCGCCTTGGAGCCCGGAGTGCTGGAAGCATTGGGCATCGGTCCGGAATTGCTGTGCAAGATCATGGACGGCCTGGAAGGCGATTTTATCGATTTGATCTGAGGGGCCATGAACGAACGACGCCATTTTTTCCTGGTCACGGCCGATGCCTCGCTCCAGGCCTGTCTGGCCGATCTCTGGCCCGAAACCGAGATCACCTGGACGCGCTTCGATCGCGGCACGTCGGCCCTGGAACATCTTTTTTCCGATCCACCAGACCTGCTCGTGGTGGACGCCCAACTTCCGGACCTTCCGGGGGTGGAGCTGATCCGGCTGATCAAGGGCGAAAATGTGTACCGCCAGCTGCCGGTGGTGCTCTGCCTGCCCGACGAGGCGGCGTTGGCGGCCCAGGATTTCCGGCAACTCGAAATCGATGATTTTCTGGTCCGCCCGTTGTCGCCGGCCCTGGTCCGGGCGCGTTTGACCCTGGCCTATCACCGGGCCACGCGCGAACTCGATGCCAGCCCGTTGACGAAATTGCCTGGAAACACGTCAATCATCCATAAAATCCAGGATCTTATCGATAGAAAAGAAGATTTTGCCCTGGCCTACATCGATCTCGATCATTTCAAATCCTTCAATGACAAATACGGTTTTTCCCGTGGTGACGAGGTTTTGCTCATGACGGCGCGGGTCATCGTCAATTCCATTCGAGCCTTCATGGGCGCGAACACCTTTGTCGGCCACGTGGGTGGGGACGACTTTGTGTTCATCGTCCCGCCGGACCAGGCCGAAAGCGCCTGCCGGATGGTCATCACCAACTTCGATTCCATCGTGCCCCATTTTTACGACGAGGAAGACCGGGCCCAGGGCGCCATCCATTCCGTGGATCGCCGGGGCCAGGCCCAGGTGTTTCCCCTCATGGCCATCTCCATCGCCGTGGTTTTCAATCGGGACGGCCAGCTCAGGCATTTTGGCGAAGCGTCGCAAATCGCCATGAATTTGAAGAAAGAGGCCAAAAAAAATCCCGCGAGCTGCTATGTCCTGGACAAACGGCGCGGCGCCTGAGCCGGTCGACCAATTCCTGGTCTATCTGGACGACCAACGGGGCTATTCACCGGCCACGTCCCGGTCCTACGGCGTGGACTTGTTCGGAGCCCATGAATTTCTGGCCCGGCGCGGCAAGGGTCTGGACCATCCAGCCGCCGTCACCAGGGCCGATATCACCGCGTTTCTGGCCGATCTGCACCGGCGCGGTCTGGCCAAGACCACGGTGTGCCGCAAACTTTCGGCCTTGCGCTCTTTTTTCCGGTTTTTGCGCAAACGGGCCCTGGTCACGGACGATCCGTGCGCGGCCATTGCCAATCCCAAGCTCCCCAAGCTCCAGCCCAAGGTTTTGAATGTCGATCAGGCCCTGAACATGGTCAATGTCGATGTTCCGTCCGATCCGGAAAGCCAGCGTGACATGGCCCTGATCGAAGTGTTGTACGGGTCGGGCCTGCGCGTGAGCGAGGCGCTGGGACTCGATCTCGGGGATATGGACTTGGCGCGGGGGATAGCGCGGGTGCTGGGCAAGGGGCGCAAGGAGCGCCTAGCGCCGCTGACCGAACCGGCCGTGGAGCGTTTGCGTCGCTATTTGAAGCAGCGGGGCGCGTTTGGACCCCGCCCCGGGGAACAGGCCGTGTTTCTTGGCAAGCGGGGAGGGCGTCTGGGGCGGCGGCAGGCCGATGACATCGTCAAGAAACTGGCCGTGGCCGGCGGGGTTCCCATGCGCATCAGCCCGCATACCCTGCGCCACAGTTTCGCCACGCATTTGCTCCAGGCTGGCGCGGACCTGCGCGGCGTGCAGGAATTGCTCGGCCACGCGCGTATTTCGACCACGCAGCGCTACACCCACCTTGACCTGGCCCAAATCATGCGGGTTTACGATGCCTGCCACCCCCGGTCCGGGGGAAATAACGACGACAATACCTGAATCCCCGCCCAACGCGCCGTCCTGGTTTTTTTGATTTCACCTGGGCGGCTCCGCCGGAAAAAACCCGCGACCTATTTCCTCGCCCGGACCTGGGACGAATCGAAAATAAAGACGCCCATGGATACAAACAGCATGGCGCCGGCGAGCACGTGCAGGGGATAGGACCACAAGGCACATGCCGGCACCAGGACCGGCAAGAGCGCAATCGCCGCGACCGGCGGGAACGAAGTGCCAAAAGCCCGATACAGGACAAAGACGGTCCCCAGGGCAAGCCCGCCAAACAGCCACAGCGGCCCGTCGAGGGCCGTGACGATCACATAAAACCAGAGCACGCCCGTGATGGCCGCAGCAAAAAGAAGCGCGACGGTTTTCATCGGGGCCCGGCGCAGCGGATGGTGGGGGCGGGACAATTCAATGAAGGCGACAATCAGGGGCGGGGCGATCATGAACAGGTGGCCGGAGCCAAGCGCAAGGGCCGTGATCGCCAGAACCCCGCAAAAAATCTTGCTCCAATAGCCAAGGCCGTTTTCCGGGTCGGTGTCCGTCGCGGCCGCCGCGTTCCAAATCCGGTCCGGGACGAAATGCTCCCCGGCAAGTTTGCCGAGCACGATAACCGCCATCAGCATGCTCACGGAAAGGGGATACTGCCAGCTCGTGGTTTCGGTCAGAATGGCCAGTATGGCGGCGGAGATGGACGGAAAGACCTCCGAACGCATCAGCTTGAGCTGAACCACGACCAGGACAAAGGCGCATCCGATCAGGACAAAGGCCGGCAGGGGCACGTACCTGAACAACGCCACTCCGGTCAGGGCGGCCAGGGACGGCGACGCCCACACGACCAACGGACTTCCGCGCCACGGCGGTTTTTCCATGATCCAGAAACCTATGGCCAGAGCCGATATTTCGGGGAAGATGATTTCCTTTTCCGCCGAGATATCCACTAGGCCGAACATGGCCATGACCAGTGCCATGGCGGTGAGCAGGGACGTGTTTCGTGTCATGAGCCGGTTCTGTAATAGACCCTGGCGCGTCGTCAAACCCCAAACACCGGCTGGCGGAAAGTACCGCTCCCAGCCACGCGGTGGCCCTGGGCCATATCCACGACAGTGGATTGCGCGCGTTTGAAATGGTCAAA
>RZYB01000154.1 GCA_009930495.1 Deltaproteobacteria bacterium | reverse complement strand
GGGCCCTGGCCAGGAAGGCGCGGCCGGTCGGTCTTCGGTCGCTCTGGGCGGGAAGTAGGCATGTCCGGAGGCTTGGCCCGCAACGACCCCATCCGGGTCAATGAGCCGATCACTTATTATTTTTGTCGCGTCCCGCGACGACGCATCTTGTAGCCATAAGGATATTCATGTTTTCGTCACCGGATGCCTGCCAGGGTCTTTCCCCGCGCAAGGCCATGACCGCGAGTACGTTGCTCAACCTGCACCAATTCGCTGAATCCCTGGGAAACGCCGTGGACGCCAAGGATCATTGGGCCTGCGCCCATTCCGAGGAAGTGGCGATCATTAGTCAGATTTTGGCCCTGAGCATGGGGTTCCCCCCGCACGTGGCCGAGATCATCCATTTGGCCGGCCATCTGCATGATATCGGCAAGATCGGCATTCCCGACGCCATCTTGCAGAAGCCCGGTCCGCTGACCCGCGAGGAATTCGCCATCATCAAGCGGCATCCGATCATCGGCGAGGCCATCGTCAAGCCGGTCAAGGTGCTGAACGGGCAGAGCGGGGTGGCCCGCATGATCCGCCACCACCACGAGCGTTACGACGGGTCGGGCTATCCCGATCACCTGGCCGGGAGCTTGATTCCGGTGGGCGCGCGGATTCTGGCCGTGGCCGACAGTTTGTCCGCCATGCTGCAGAACCGTCCGTACAAGGCGGCCATGACCTTCGAGGACGCCGAGCGGGAAATCATGACCCAGTCCGGGGTCATGTACGATCCCCGCGTGGTCGAGGCCTTTTGCAAGAGCCGCGACCACATTCATTCCTGGATCATGGGCATGCGCGGCGAGGTTCTGGCCGCGGGCTAGGCCGTCATGGCTGGCGTCGGCCTGGGCGCGGTTCCTGGGTGGCGATGACGTTCAAGACGCGGCGCAGACTGTCGGCGTCCAATGGCTTGGCGATGTAGTCGTCCATGCCCATGGCCAGAAAGCGTTCCCGGTCGCCAGTCATGGCATGGGCGGTCAGGGCGATGATCGGGATGTCTTTCCTTGCCGCGAACACAGTGGATTCACGAATGATTTTGGTCGCGTCCAGGCCGCTGACGCGGGGCATGTTGACGTCCATCAGGATGCAGTCGAAATCCGCGCCCAGCACCATGTCCAGGACCTCCTGGCCATTGGCGGCGACAACCGCCTCGTGTCCCAGTTTTTCCAGCAACCGCGTGGTCGCCAGTTGGTTGCAGGATTCATCCTCGGCAACGAGGACGAGCAGTTTCCGGGGCGCGATGTTGGTCGCTGGGGCGGCGCGTCTGTCCAAGGCTGGCGGGGCGAGCTTGAAAGACAGGGCGACGTGAACGGCCGTGCCTTGTCCGGGCTCGCTGTCGATGACCAGGGAGCCGCGCATGAGTTGGACCAGGTTGCGGACAATGGCCAGTCCCAGCCCGGCTCCCTGGTGTTTTTTGGCGTATGAGGTGTCCACCTGGACAAATGGCAGAAAAAGCTCGCTGATTTTGTCCTCGGCGATGCCGATGCCCGTGTCCCGCACGGTGAAGAGGATGCGGCTTTCGTTTCCGACCAGGGCGCGCACGGGCTGGCATTCAACGCTGATCGTGCCGGAATCGCAGAATTTGATGGCGTTGCCCACCAGATTGAACAGAATCTGGCGCAGACGGACGACATCTCCCACGAGTTCACCGGGCAGATCCTGGGCCTTGAGGCACTGCAGGTCCAGGCCTTTTTCACGGGCGGAAATCCTGAAGAGTTCCAGGATCGACGCGGTCACGTCGTCGAGCCTGAAGACGTCCTGGCGTAGTTCCATTTTTCCGGCTTCGACCTTGGACAGGTCCAAGATGTCTCCCAGCAGATTGGTCAGGCGTCGCACGGCCTTGAAGGCCATGGACACATATTCGGCCTGTTCCGTGTTCAGGTCCGTGGTCTGTAGCAGCTGCATCATGCCCATGATGCCGTTGATGGGGGTGCGCAGCTCGTGGCTCATGTTGGCCAGAAACGTGGATTTGGCCTTGCTGGCCGCCTCGGCCTGCCGCTTGGCCTTGAGCAGGGTGGCCTCGGCCTCTTTCTGGGCATTGATGACCTCGGTGTAGACGACAACGCCGCCGATGGAGCCATCGGCCTGATACCAGGGGCGACATTCCCAGCGGGTCCAGTCCACGACCCCGTCCTGGCGCACGCAGGGGTCGTCCTCGGCGCTGACGACTTCCCCGGCCAGGGCCCGGCGGTGGACCTTTCGCCATTTCTCGGGGAGGTCCGGAAAAATTTCGTAATGATTGCGCCCGACAATGTCCTCGGCCGCGACACGGTAATCGCGTAGGTAGCGCTGGCTGACATAGATGTAGTTCATGTCCTTGTCGTGGACGGCAATGGCGCTGCGGCTGTGTTCGATGATGTAGCGCATCAGATCGTGGGAGTGGACCAGGGCCGCCTCGACGGCCTTGCGCGCGGTGATGTCCCGACAAATGCAGAAGATATATTTGTGCCCCTGGAACGAGGCGGCGTTGGTCGTGATTTCCACGTCGACGAGGGTGCCGTCCTTGCGCCGGTGGCGGGTCTCGAACATGTCGCCGTGGCGCGTGACATCGCGGATCATGCCTTCCAGTCCTTCCCGCGTGACCACGGCCTCCCAATCCCAGACATGCAGGCCGGGCACTTCCTCGGGCGTATAGCCGAGCATGGCGGCGAATGTGGCGTTGGCCTCGTGCACGCTCCCGTCCTCTTTGAGAATGACGATGCCGTCTCGGGACTGCTCGAGCAAAATGTGGTGCACGAAATCGATGGCCGTGGCGGTGTCGGAGGTCGTGGTCAGAAAACCTTCGGGCGGAATGGAGGCTCCGGTGTCCGTGGCGTCCGTGTCCGACGGGGGAGCGGAAGAGATATCGATCATGATCATGGCCTCCGTTTCTCGGGGCGCACGGCCCGTGAAGGATTTCTTTTTCAGCATTGCCTTGGTGGATAGGATACAATCGATTTTTTGTCACGGGATCGAGGCGTGGGTGCGCTTTCCATGGCAACTGCCGCAAGGCCGACCCGGCCTGGGGCGCGGGCATGGCCCGGGCGCTGGGTCTGAACCCGGCCGACGTGTCGAAATAGACGAACCTGGGTTCACGTAAAAAACGGCCGTCCATGGTGGGCGGCCGCTTTTTAATGGCGATGCGTCGGATCAGTAGATCTTGCGTTTGGAAAAGCTCGAACCGAGCACGGTAAACGTGTTCTCGACGATGAACAGGGCCTGGGGGTCATGGGAGAACGTGATTTCTTCCAGCCGTTTGAGCTGGATATTGTTGACCACGGTCAAAAGGACGTTTTTTTCGCGCTTGCTGAAGGCGCCCATGCCCCGCAAAAACGTGGCGCTTTGCTTCATGGACTCCAGGATTGTCTGGGCAATGGCGTCGGAATGGTCGGAAACGATGAAGACCACCTTGCGCTGCGAGAACAGGGACAGGGTGTGCTCGACCACGACCGAGGAAATGAAGACCATGATCAGGGACACGATGACCTGATCGATGGGCATGATGGCCAGACAGAACAGATACAGGGCGGCGTTGAAGGCGAAGTAGACCTTGCCGACACCGATGTTGAAGTTCTGGAAGAGCCAGACCGCGATGATGTCAAGGCCACCGCCCGAGCCCAGGGAACGCAGGATGAGCCCGCCGCCAAAACCGTTGAGCACGCCGCAGGCCACGGCCGCGTGGAGTTGCTCGTGGATGTCCAGGGTGGCGTCGATCAGCTCGTAGCTGACCGACGTGGCCACCATGGCGTAGAGGCTGTACAGGACGAAGCGCGGACTGAGCTTGGTCCAGCCCAGGACAAAGGCGGGCAGGTTCAGGAGAAAGAAGAGAATGCCCGGCGTGAGCCAGCCCGTGGCGTAATAGATGATCGACCCCACGCCGAAGAAGCCGCCCGGTATGAACTGCTGGGGCAGGGCCACGGCCTTCATGGCGAAGGAATACAGGACCGCGCCGGTGGTGATCAGCAGCAGGTTCCACCGGACGGAGTAGGTAAGATCAAACCGTTTGTGTTTTGTCGTCTGTGTCGAGGTATTTATACCAAACATTCATGCTCTCCAGATCGCCCTTGATCTGGGTGTTGTTGGGCAGGGTGCCGGCGAAGGTGTAGCCCTGCCGGGAGAAAACGACATTCATGCCCGTGGCGTGGGCCCGGGCGATGGTGAAGGCGGTGCGGATGCCGGCCTGGGCCATGTCGCGTTCCATGCGCGCCAAAAGCGCGCTGGCCAGTCCCTTGCCCCGGCAGTCTTCCTGGGTGGCGAAATCCGTCATTTCCGCGTTCTTGCCGTCGGTGTCCATTTCCGCCGACGCCAGGGCCACCACGCGCCCCTGGTCGTCGAGCATCCCGAAGTAGCGCACGGACGCGCGCATTGTCGAGCGCAGGTAGTCCGGATCGTGAATGGGAAAGGGGTAGGTTTCAAAGACAAGACGGTAGAGCGTGGCCATGTCGTCAACATCGGCTTCGGCCATGCGTCGGCAGGTCCAGCCGGGCGGCGGGGTCGGGGACGATGATCGCGGCTCCTGGCGCAGGGCGGTGTCCAGAACGTTGCGCACCCGCTGCGGGTCCGCGATGCGGGACCGTTTTTGATCGGGATATTTGGCCATGAAACACCCATCCTCCCGGCCGCCATACATGGCCGGAACCCGCGCTTCGACACGGAAGCCCTTGGCCGTGAACCGGGATTCGGCCGCCCCTGGAACCTTGGCGAAGAGCTTGGAATAGCCATTGGCCGTGGCCAGGCGGTCCATGAAGCGGATGATGCGCGTCGCGTCGACGCTGCTCAGTTTCATGAGATAGACGCGGTCACTGGCAGGACCGTGCTGAAGTGTCGCGCCGGGCATGGAGATCAGGGTATCAGGCCGCATCGGTGCGCCTCTCCATGCGTTCGTTGTCCTCCGGTGTCAAACTCAGGGTCTCGTCCCAATCGACCAGCAGTCGCTCGATGCCCACGGCCCGTTCCTCGGCGTCGGCCTCGCGCAGTTGCAGGGAGCAGGTGGCGCACTCACGGTCGCAGTAGGTCGATTCGTAGTGCTCGGGTTCGTGGTAGGTGGTGATGACGCCCTCGTAATTGCGCAACACGACCTTGTTCGTGGTCCAGGACAGGATGTAGTTGGGCATGAGCGGGATTTTTCCGCCGCCGCCCGGCGCGTCGACCACAAAGGTCGGCACGGCGAAACCGCTGGTATGGCCGCGCAGGCTTTCCATGATTTCGATGCCCTTGCCGATGGGCGTGCGGAAATGGCTCAGCCCCTCGGACAGGTCGCACTGGTACAGGTAATAGGGCCGGACCCGGTTGCGGACCAGTTTGTGGTTCAGCACCTTGATCAGGCGCGGGCAGTCGTTCACGCCGGCCAGAAGCACGCTCTGGTTGCCCAGGGGGATGCCGGCGTCGGCCAGCTTGGCCAGGGCCTGCCTGGAAGATGCCGTGACCTCGGCCGGATGGTTGAAATGGGTGTTGATCCAGAGGGGGTGATGCTTTTTGAGCATGGCCACGAGCTCGTCCGTGATCCGGTAAGGCAGAACCACGGGCGTGCGCGTGCCGATGCGCACCACTTCCACGTGGTCGATGGCCGTGATTTCGGTCAGCAACCAGTCGAGCATGTCGTCGGACAGGAGAAAGGGGTCGCCGCCGGAGAGCAGGACATCCCGAATTTGCGGGGTGTCACGGATATACGCGATGCCCTGGCGCAACTCGTCCCGACTGGGGATGGAGTCACGGTCGCCGACCTTGCGTTTGCGCGTGCAGTGGCGGCAGTACATGGCGCAGGTGTTGCTGACATGAAGCAGTACCCGGTCCGGGTAGCGATGGGTCAGGCCGGGCACGGGAGAGTCTTCGTCCTCGTGCAGCGGATCGGCCATGTCGTGGCGTTCGATGCGCAGTTCGTGGACCGAGGGAAAGGCCTGAAGGAAAATTGGGTCGTTGCGGTAGTCGGCCGCGTCGACGAGGGACAAATAATACGGCGTGATGGCCAGGGGAAAGGTGTCCACCGTGCGTTTGAGGTCGGCGCGTTCCTGGTCGGGAAAGCGGATACCGAGCAGGCGTTCGACCTCGTCGATGCTCCGAATGCTGTTGCGGACGTGCCAGGTCCAGTCCGTCCAGGCCGAGCGGGTGGCCTGCTTTTCAATGGTTTTCGCCAGACGGCGTTGATTTTCCGTGTAAATCTGCACAGGTTCTCCTTGGTTGCGGTGACACTTCCGCATGAAACGAACAGGTTGGCGCGGTGTGATGGCGTCGAGGCGGAAGCGGTGGGTCGGCGCCGCGAGCTGGTTCATGCCCGGGGCGGGGCTCGCGAGCTGGAAGCCGATC
>RZYB01000153.1 GCA_009930495.1 Deltaproteobacteria bacterium | reverse complement strand
GATTGCGTCGCCACCGGCGCGGGGTTCACGCAGGAATTCCGCCTTGGGGCCAAGGATGGTCACTGGCATTGGATCATGAGCCGGGGCAATGTCGGCAAAACGGACGCATCGGGCCGACCGATCCGCATTGTCGGAACCCATGTCGACATCCATGAGCGCAAGCGGATGGAGCTTGAGCTGCTCCGGGCCAAGGAGGAGGCGGAAACCGCCAACGAGGTCAAATCCGAGTTTTTGGCCAACATGAGCCATGAAATCCGCACGCCCCTGAACGGCATCATGGGCATGCTCCAGCTGCTGGAGTCCTCGGTCCAGGACCGGGAGCAGCGGGAATTCTGCACCCTGGCCCTGCAATCCACCAACCGGCTGACGCGGTTGCTGTCGGACATCCTCGATTTGTCGCGCATGGAAGCCGGCAAGATGGAGCTCCGCCCGGAGCCGATGAACATTCGCGAGACCCTGAGGCAGGTCATCGATCTGTTCAAACCCGCGGCCATGCAGTCCGAAATCACCCTGGAGCTCACTGTTGATCCGGCCCTCCCGACGACGGTCACCGGAGATCCCCTGCGGCTGCAACAGGTGCTCACGAATCTGCTCGGCAATGCCTTCAAGTTCACGTCCCACGGCCGGATCACGGTGGATGTCGTCCTCCTGCCGCATGGCAACGCCACGGCGGCCCGGATACTGTTCACGGTTTCGGACACGGGTTGCGGCATTCCCGATGAATCCCTGGGAAACCTGTTTCAGCCTTTTACCCAGGCGGTTCATGGGTATGCCCGCAACCACCAGGGGGCGGGACTGGGACTGACGATCTGCAAGCAGCTTGTCGAACTCATGGACGGGACCATGGCCGTGGAGAGCGAGGCCGGCGTGGGCACGAGCATTTGCTTTTGCGTCGTCCTGGGACTCGGAACCGACGTTGCGTCCCCGGACGAGGCACGGTCCGGCGTGGCGTCCGCGATGTCCAGTGGGCGGATTCTGCTGGCCGAGGACGACGAGGTGACGCGGTTCGCGATCCGCAAGCTTCTGGAGAAGGCGGGCTACGACGTGGTCTCGGCCCGCGATGGGCAGGAGGCCCTGGATCTTTTCTTGGCCGGGGATTTCGACGTGATCCTCATGGACGTGCAAATGCCCGTCATGGACGGGCTGGAGGCGACGCGCCGTATCCGCGCCTCCGGCACCCCGAAGGCGAAGCGGGATATTCCCATTGTCGCCCTGACCGCCTATGCCATGCCCGACGATCGGGAGTATTTTTTGCGCTCGGGCATGAATGATTACGTGGCCAAGCCGGTCAGCCTTGCCCAACTCATCGCGATTTTGAATACGATTGTCCGGGCGTGACACGGTCCGGTCGGCGCCGGGCCGGGCGCGGTCTTCCGATCCGGGGGCATTTTGACATCCAACATACATAAGGAAAAACGCATGAGCTTACGACGCGTGGGAATTCTGACAGGCGGGGGCGATTGCTCCGGCCTCAATGCCGTTATCCGGGCCGTGACCCGGGCGGCCATCATCCAGCACGGGGCCGAGGTTATCGGTCTTGAGAACGGGTTCGATGGCCTTGTTTTCGGGCGGACCATGAACTTGACCACCGGCAACACCAAGGACATCCTGACTCTGGGTGGCACGATCCTGGGCACGACCAACAAGGGGAATCCCTTTGCCTACCGCGAGTTCGACGAGTCCGGGCAGATCGTTGTCCGCGACCTTTCGGCCCAGGCCATGGACACCTTTCGTTCCCTGGACCTGGACTGTCTGTTCGTGGTCGGCGGCGAGGGCACCCTGGAACTGGGCCACATGTTCCAAAAAATGGGCATGCCCGTGGTCGGCATCCCCAAGACCATCGACAACGATCTTTTTGGCACGGATTATACCTTTGGCTTCCAGACCGCCGTGCAGGTCGCCTGCGATGCCATGGACCGCCTGCATACCACGGGCCGCAGCCATGACCGGGTCATGATCCTGGAAGTCATGGGGCGCTATGCCGGCTGGATCGCCCTGGAGGCGGGACTGGCCGGAGGCGCGCACATCATCCTCATTCCCGAGATTCCCTATAATCTGGACAAGGTGGTGGCCAAGATCCAGCACCGGCTGAAGGGTGGCAGTCCGTTCAGCGTGATCATGGTCGCCGAGGGGGCCAAGGAGGAGGGCGGCGCGCTCGTTACCCAGGGCACGGCCGACAACCGTCTGCAGGGCGTGGAGCAGTTGGGCGGGATAGGATTTCATCTGGCCCGGCAGATCCGGGAGCGCATCCCGCTCGAAGTCCGGACCACGGTGCTGGGGCATATCCAACGCGGCGGTTCGCCCACGGCTTTCGACCGGGTGCTGGGCACGCGCTTGGGCGCGGCGGCCGTGGACGCGGCCGCTCGGGGCGAATTTGGGACCATGGTCGCGCTCAAGACGCCGGATATCGTTCTCGTGCCCCTGGCCGAGCTGGCCGGACTGTGCCGGACCGTGCCCGTGGATCACCAGCTCATCCGCGCGGCCGAGGCCACGGGCGTGAACATGGGACGGGGCGCCATGTGAAGCGCGGCCGGACCAGGACCGCGGAGCTGGATGGCTAGCGCCGGGTGAAGCGGTCGATGGTCCGGCGCAGGGTGTCCATGGAAACGGGCTTGGGGATATGATCGGTCATGCCCGCGTTCAGGAATTTTTCCCGGTCCCCGGCCATGGCGTAGGCCGTCATGGCCACGACGGGGATATCCGCCTTGTCCTTGAAATCCCCCTCCGCGCGGATGCGCCGCGTTGCCTCCAGTCCGTCCATGACGGGCATCTGGATGTCCATGAACACAAGGTCCAGATCCTGTTCCCGTAGTCGGAACAGGGCTTCCTGGCCATTTCTGGCCGTGACGATCCGGTGCCCGAGTTTTTCCATCAGACATTTTCCGGACAGCAGATTGACCTCGTCGTCCTCGACCAGAAGGATGCGCAGCCCCTGGCCCGCGTCTGGGGTTTTGGGCGTGGGGGGCGCCGCGGCGTTTTTCGTGTCGCGCAGGGCAAAAGGCAGGGACAGATAGATGGTCGTGCCCTGGCCCAGGGCGCTGTCAACACTCATGCTTCCATCCATGAGCCGGATCAGACGGCGCACGATGGACAGGCCCAGGCCGGCGCCCTGGTGGGCGCGGGTGTAGGATGACTCGACCTGGGTGAAGGGGTCGAAGACGTCCAGAATACGGTCGTCGGGAATGCCCGCGCCGGTGTCCGAGATTTGAAAGAGCAGGCGGGCCCGGCCGGACGTGCGTTGCAACAGGGACACCCGCGTTTCCACGCTGCCCCGGGTCGTGAATTTGATGGCGTTGCCGACCAGGTTGAACAGAATCTGCACCAGCCGGGTTTCGTCGCCGACGAGTCGGGGCGGGACCGTGTCGTCGATGTGGAAGCACAGGCGCAGGTCCGGATTATTGGCGGTCACGAAGAGCAGGTCGGTGATGGCCTGTCGGACTTCGCGCATGTCGAATTCCTTGTTGCGCAGGATCAGTCTTCCGGCCTCGATCCTGGACAGATCCAGGATGTCCGACAGCAGCCGGGTCAGACGGTGTCCCGAGGAAATGGCCGTGTCCACGAAGTCCCGCTGTTCCGTGTCCAGCGAAGTATCCTGAAGGAGTTGGAGCATGCCCAGGATGCCGTTCAGGGGCGTGCGGATTTCATGGCTCATGTTGGCCAGGAATTCACTTTTGGCCTTGTTCGCGGCCTGGGCCTGGTGCATGGCGTCTTCCAGGTCGTGGGTCCGTTCCGCCACCAGGGCGGCAAGGCGCTCCTGGTTTTCGCGCTGAGCGACATTGGCGGCCTTGATCTTGGCCATGGCCCGGATTTGCACGGTCAGTTCCGTGGACTCGATGGGCTTGGACAAAAATCCCTCGGCTCCGGCCTTGATGGCCTTGATGCGGTTCTCGCGGTCGGTTTTGAGCGCGGTCAGAAAGACCACCGGGATGATCCGCAGCCGGGGGTCCTCCTTGAGCTCGCGGCACACGGCAAAACCGTCCGTGCCGGGCATGATGATGTCCAGCAGGATCACATCGGGGTCGATGTCGCGGGCGAGCTCGATGCCGGCCGGACCGTTGGATGCGGTCATGACCTCGGCCTCGGGCAAAAAGTCGGCCACGACGGCCCGCAGGATGATCAAATTGTCGAAATTATCATCTATGGCCAGGATTTTCATGGTCGGGTCCTTGATGGGTCGGGGCCGCCTGGGGGGGCGTGCCCTTCGAGCATCTGGTTGATCGTTTGTTCGAGCCTGGTTCCGTCCAGGGGTTTCGAGAGATAGGCGTCAAAGCCACGCGCCAGGGTGTTTTCCCGGTCCCCGGACATGGCGTTGGCGGTCACGGCGACGACCGGGATGGCGCGCAGTTCCGGGTCCGCGCGCAGGGCGTCCAGGGCGGCGAAGCCGTCCATGATCGGCAGGGAAATGTCCATCAGAATCAAGTCCGGCCGGTGTGCCCTGGCCGCCAACAGGCCGGTCTGGCCGTTGTCGGCTTCGACCAGGGTGGCCACGCCGTGAAGCAGGGCGCGCATGGTGGCCAGGTTGTCCGGATTGTCCTCGACCACGAGGATGACCGGACGCTGGCCGCGCGGCCTGGACCGGCGCGCCGGAGTCGGATCGGGTTTTGGAGCCTGATTGGCGCGGGCGTCCGGCGTGGTGGAAATCATGGCCGCGACGGCCGTCAGCAGGTCGGCCTTGTTGATGCCGCCCTTCTGGATCAGCTGCTGGACGTGTTGGCCCTCAAGAAAACTCAGTTCCTCGCGGGTGATGTGCTTGGCGGTCAGGATCAGCACCGGCAACCTGGCCGTGGCGTCCTGGGCGCGGACCTGGCGCAGGACTTCGAAGCCGTCCATTTCGGACATCATCAGATCCAGAATCATGGCCTCGGGGGCGTCCTGGGCAATGCGCGCCAGGGCTTCGCGGCCACTCCGAACCGCGTCCACGCGATAGCCCTGGGCGGACAGGATGTCGCGCACCTGGATCGCCGCCGGTTCGCTGTCTTCCACCACGAGCAGCCGGTGGCCGGCACCGGATCGAGGCGTCGGGTCGGACCGTGGTTCCAGGAGCGTCGCGGGCAGATCGTGGGACAGGTTCAGGGGCAGGCGCAGGACAAAGGTCGAGCCCTGGCCCGGCGTGCTGCGCACGTCGATGTCGCCGTGGAGCATGGTCGCGTACTTGCGGGCGATGGCCAGCCCCAGGCCCGTGCCCCCGTGGGCGCGGGAGGTGCTGTCGTCTCCCTGGCGGAATTCATCGAAAATAAACGGGAGCTGCTCCGGCTGGATGCCGATGCCCGTATCACGGACCGTGATCAGCACCATCGCCCCGGACTGGGCCGCCATGACCTCGACATGCCCGACGTCGGTGAATTTGACCGCGTTGGCGATCAGGTTTTGCAGGATATGCCGGCATTTGGCGAAATCGCTCCGCAGCAGGGGCAGGTCCGCCGGAACGAGGTGGCGCAGCTCGATTCCCTTGCCCTGGGCTTGTGGTTCCACGGTGTCGATGACGCTCTGGGTCAGGTCGTGGAGCTTGAACGGCGTGACACGGACATCCTCGCGTCCGGCCTCGATCCGGGACAGATCCAGGATGGAATTGATCAGTTCCAGAAGCTGCCGGCCATTGTGCTCGATCATTTCCAGATAGCGCTGCTCCTCGGCCGGGATGGACGGGCGCAGGCGGCGGTTCAGAACCTCGGACAGGGCGATGACGGAATTGAGCGGGGTGCGCAGCTCGTGGCTCATGTTGGACAGAAAGGCGCTTTTGAGCCGGCTGGCTTCGCCCAAACGCTGTTTTTGGAGTTCCAGCGCGCTGTTTTGGTCTCGCAGCAGGGTGGCCTGGGTGGCCAGTTCCTTTTTTTGGAGCTCCAGTTCCTGGTTTTGTTGTTCGAGCTGGGCCGTGAAGTCGCGGAGCTTGCGATTGAGGATCAAGGCGTTGAGGCGGGCCGAAAGCACGTTTCGGATTTCCTCCAGAAGGCGCAGGGCCCGTGGCGGGTACGGAGCCAGACTGGCCAGGGAGATGACGGCCACCACGTTTGGGCCGGAGTGGATGGGAATGGTCACGATTTCACGTGGCACAAGGGCGCCGCCGACCGTGGCCAGGGCAAAACGGGTATCCGGAGGGATGTCCGCGATGCGCCGGATCTGTCCCAAGGCGATGGCCGGGCCGAATTCCCCTTCCAGGGTGTCGGCCGAAAAGGAGGTCTGTTTCACGGACAGGCCGATGGATTCATAATGCCGGAATTCCTGGCTGTCCTCGTCCAGCAGATAGACGGCGCCGTTGTGGGACGAGGTATGGTGGATCAGGGCGCTCAGGACGTTGCGACAAAACGCGTGCAAATCGCCCTTGCGGAGCATGACTTCCGCCA
>RZYB01000152.1 GCA_009930495.1 Deltaproteobacteria bacterium | reverse complement strand
TTCGTCATTGCTCCCTGCCATAATTGCTGGGACGCCATCCGCGACCTGGAAGAGGAATACGAGATCGGTATTCGCTGGAGCTTTTTGAAACCGCTCTTGATCAAGATGGTCGAGGTTCCGGAACATCTCTTGCCCCAGGAATAAGGGCCAACGGCGCGCCGCCGCGCGGCGCGCCGCAACCAGAACGGGAGTTGTCACATGTTCACGAAGATTTTGTTCGCGACCTCCGGCTCGGCCTGCTGCGACGCCGCCGCGCGGGTCGCCTTCGATCTGGCCGCGCGGTACAATGCCAAGCTCTTTGTTTTTCACGCGCTGGGCACGCCCAGCCGAGGCTTTAGCCAGGTCGTGGTTGATGTCCGTACCGGTGAAAAGGTCGAACTCGACGATGACTATATCTTGTGGGTCAAGGACGAGCTCAAAACCACCTATGACCGTCAGCTTAAAAGCGGCGTGGATTGCGAAATCGATGCCGCCGTGGGCATTCCGCATCGCGAGGTGCTGCGCAAGGCCAGGCAGGAAGACGTGGATCTTATCGTCATGGGCGCCAGCACCACGGGGTGCGAGGCCGACGCCAACGCTTATCAGCGCCATTTTGCCGGTTCCACGCTGCAACGCGTGGCCAAGGCGTCCAAGGCGCCGGTGCTGGTGGTGAACCGTCCGGCGGCTTCCTTCTGGGGCGGGTTCACCAACATTGTCTTTGGCGCGGATTTTTCCAAGGCGTCGGAACATGCCTTCAAATTTGCCCTCAAGACCGCATCGGAACTGAACGCCCACCTGCACGTCTTCCATGCCATCGATATCGGCTCCAATCCTGGGCTGGTCACGCAAAAAGAAATCGATGACCGCATGATCGAGGCCAGGGACCGGATGCGACGCAAGTATTTGATCCAGGCCGGTACGTTCAAGAATCTCAGCGCCGACATCTGGGAAGGCATCCCGTATGTCGAAATTGTGAAGTTCGCGCGGGAAAAGCAGGCCGATCTGATCATCATGGCCCATCATTCCAAGGATGTCAGCGAGGAATCCGCTCTTTTCGGACGCACCCTGGAGCAGGTGTTGTTGCGGGCATCCTGTCCGGTGGCGTCCGTGAATCGTCCCGATAAAATTCAAACCGTCTAAATCCATTGCGTGGGGGTGTGTGATGGCCAAGAAAATCATGATCATTGACGACGATCCGAACATCGTGACCTATCTGGAGGACATTTTTCAGGATGCCGGGTACGTGACCTGCACGGCAGGCGATGGCGCGGACGCGTTGCCCGTGGTCAAACAGGAGAATCCGGATTTGATCACCCTGGACCTGGAAATGCCCAAGGAGTGGGGGCCGCGTTTTTATCGCGCATTGAGTCAGGAGGAGGGGCTGGCGAAGATCCCGGTTATTGTGATCAGCGGTCTTTCCGGAAACAAGTACGCGATCCCCAAGGCCGTGGCCTCGTTGACCAAGCCGTTTGACCGGGAAGAGTTGCTGGCCGTGGTCAAGGACACGCTCGGTTAATTTTCACCTTCTACCAATCACCCTTGCGCGTTCCCATCTGGGATCGGGCAAGGGTTTTTCTTTCGGCATGCACAATATTGTTGTTTCCGAGCATCTTGTTATTATCACCAAGGATCCCGAACATGGTCGTGTCCTGGCCCGTATTTTGTCGGAATATGGGTATCAACCGGCGAACACGGACTATGATGAAGCTCTTCTTACTCTGACTGCGAACCAGCCGCGTCTGGCCGTGCTCGGGATTTGCGATTGCGTCCAAGGCAAGGCGTTGCTCCGGCAGATTCGGATAGGCTTTCCGAAAATGCGGGTTATTGTCATCGTTTCCGATAACGATTATCAAGCGGCCTTGGATTTGCTTGCCGAGGGCGCTTCTGATTTTTTGTTCAAGCCGGTGTCCGAAAAAGGGCTGCGAGTTGTCTTGGATCGTGCCCTGGCCACCTTGAACGCACGGGAAGAGCGGGACCGGTTGGTCGAGAAGAACAGGATTTTGGAATCCAGCCATCAGCTCTGTCGCCAGCTTTTCGATGAGGTGCCGTGTTATATCTCCGTGCTGAACCCGGACAGGCGCATTGTCCGCGCCAATCGGCAGTTCAAAATGGATTTCGGAGCCTGCCTGGGTGAAAAGTGTTACGAGATTTACAAGCACCGCACGCATCCCTGCCCACAGTGCCCGGTGGAGGAAACATTTAGGGATGGCCTGATCCATCAGACCGAGGAAGTGCTCACGACCCGGTCTGGCCAGCAGAAGATCGTGCTCACCCTGACCGCCCCATTGCGTGATAATCGCGGTGAGATCAACGAGGTCATGGAACTGGCCACGGATATTTCCCAGATTCGCGAATTACAGAGCAGGCTGGCTTCCCTGGGGCTTTTTATCGGCTCCATTTCCCACGGCGTGCGTGGCATGTTGACCGCTCTTGATGGAGGCTTGTACCGCCTGGAAAAGGGCCTTGCCAACCAGGATTTCGGGATGGCCGCCGACGGGGCGGAGCGGGTCAAGCTGATGGTGTCCCGCATCCGCAATTCCGTTTTGGAAATGCTCTATTATTCCAAGGATCGCGACCTTAACATCCAGCTTGTCGATGTGCGCGGTTTCAGCGACGGGGTGGCCAACTTCGTGGAGCAAAGAGCCGCAAAGCATGGCGTTGCGTTCGAAAAAAAGTACTCCGGGCTGTTGGAACGGTTCGAAATCGACCCGGAAGTGATTTCCTCCGGGCTGGTCAATATCCTGGAAAACGCGGTCGATGCCTGCATCGAGGATGAGTCCAAGGACCGGCATCTGGTGTCGATGAGTGTTGAAGGGAGCGAGGACACGGTATCCTTCATCGTCCGGGATACTGGTCCGGGGATTGATCGGGCCACACGGGAGAAAATGTTTTCGCTCTTTTTTTCTTCCAAGGGCAGCAAAGGGACGGGCCTTGGCCTGTACATCGCCAACGAGGTCGTGCGTCAGCACGGCGGCGAAATCGTGGTGGATTCAACATTGGGCAGGGGTACGGAATTTCGGGTCGAGCTGCCCAGGAAGCATGCCGGAATATCGTCCGGGGCGGCGGCACCGGAGTCCGGCCCACTAGACCATCAAGCCTGGAAATAGTGGAGGATTGGATGCGTTTGACCACGCGAAGCAGGTACGGAACCAGGCTCTTGCTGGATATCGCCTTGAATCAGGACAAAGGGTGGGTGAACACGACGGATATCGCCCGCCGCCAGAACATTTCCCAAAAATACATCGAAAAATTGATTGCAGGGCTACGGCGTGGCGGACTCATCGAGAGCAAGCGTGGCCCCTTTGGCGGGCACAAACTGTCCAGGCCGGCTGACGAGGTCACCGTGGGTGACGTGGTCCGGGCCCTGGAAGAAAAGGTTATCCTGACCCAATGCGCCGAAGGCGAGCCGATTTGCGGCGAGTGCTCGCTGGCCGGAGAATGCGTGACCCAGTTTGTTTGGATCGAAGCCAGTAATGTGCTGATGCGGACGCTGGATTCCTATCGTCTGAGCGATTTGATCTCCCGACGCGGATAGCTGCGGGGCTGGACGGGAAAGGCGCTCCTTGGAGCGCCTTTTTTGTTAACCGAGTTTTTTGAGAATAAGTTCGTCCAGGCCGCGTTTGGGCACATAGTGCACGCCGGCCTCGTCGCGGTAGTATTTGATGGACCCGTCTTCCGGCAGTTCGATTATCCGCACGTCTTCCACCGGCTTGCCCAGGGCCAGGACCAGGCAGATTTCCTGTCCGTCTTCAAGGCCCAGGATGGGCCCGAGTTTGTCCCGGTCCACGGCGCCGAGCATGCACCCGCCCAAGCCCTTTTCGACCGCGCCGAGCATCATGGTCTGGGCCATGATGCCCTGGTCATGCTTGGCGAACTCCCAGGACTTGGCCGTGTTGACGATAACGATATAGGCGCCGGGGCGCTCGCCGTCCTTGGGTCCGCCCCAGTCCGGGATATAGCCGGCCCATTTCAGGCACTCGAAAATGCGGGCATTGTCCTCGGGGTTGGCGCAGAGGATGAAACGCAGGGGCTGTTTGTTGGCGGCCGAGGGGCAGAGGCGGGCCAAGTCGACCAGGTCCACCAGATCGTGCATGGGGATGGGCGTGCTTTGGTCGAAGCGCCGGTAGCTACGGCTGGCGCGGACAAGATCCTTGAGCATGGTTCCTCCTATTGGTCGTAAACGGCTTCGAAACGGGCCTTGTACGCTTGGTATGTCCCTTCCAGAATGGCTTCGCGCGCGCCGGTGACCACGCGCAGGAAGAACGCCAGATTGTGGATGGTGTTCAGGCGGTACGACAAAAGTTCCTTGGCCTGGTAGAGGTGGCGCAGATAGGCCTTGGAAAAGGTCCTGCAGGTATAGCAGTCGCATTCCGGATCGAGCGGGGAATCGTCCTCGGTGTATTCGGCGCGCTTGATGTTGACCTTGCCTTGCGAGGTGAACAGCGTGCCGTTGCGGGCATTGCGCGAGGGCAGGACGCAGTCGAACATGTCGATGCCGGCCTCGATGCCGCGCAGAATGTCCAGCGGCGTGCCCACGCCCATCAGGTAGCGCGGCTTGTCCGCCGGCAGCAGCGGGGCGCTGTGGTAGAGGATGTCGAGCATCTCCTGTTTGGATTCGCCGACGCTGAGGCCCCCCAGGGCGTAGCCGTCAAAGGGGATGTCCAGGAGCTGGCGGATGCTTTCCTCGCGCAGGTCCTTGAAGAATCCGCCCTGGCCAATGCCGAACATGAGCTGGTCGCCGCTGCCCTGGGGATAGGCCGCGCGGCAGCGCGCCGCCCAGCGCGTGGTCAGACCCAGGGATTGCTTGGTGTACTGGTAGTCCGCGCCGTAGGGCACGCATTCGTCCAGGACCATCATGATGTCCGAGCCGATGTTGTTCTGGATGGAGACAACCTTTTCCGGTGTGAAGAGATGCTTGGAGCCGTCGATGTGCGAGGAAAAGACCACGCCGTCCTCGCCGAGCTTGCGCAGGCCGGACAGACTGAAGACCTGAAAGCCGCCGGAGTCGGTCAGGATGGGACGGTCCCAGCCCATGAAGCGGTGCAGGCCGCCGCGACGGGCGAGCATTTCGTCGCCTGGACGCAGGTACAGATGATACGTGTTGCCGAGAATGATGCGCGCCCCCAGGGCCGTCAGATCCTCGGGGCAGAGGGCCTTGACCGTGCCCTGGGTGCCCACGGGCATGAAGATGGGCGTGGGGATGACGCCGTGGGCCGTGTGCAGTTCGCCGGCCCGGGCTTGGCCGTCCCGGCCGTGCAGGGTGAATGTTCCGATATGCATGGTTCCGTCAGAAGGTTGATGTGAGCCCGTGGCGCGGGCAGAGGTCGCCGAGTTCGCAGGTCGAACAGGCCGGCTTGCGGGCCGCGCAGACCTCGCGCCCGAAGAGAACCAGATAGTGGTTCACGTCCCCCCAGTGTGGGCGGGGAAAGAGGGGCAAAAGGTCTTGTTCGACCTTGTCCGGGTTGGTGTGGCTGGTCAATCCCAGGCGAAAGCTGATCCGCTTGACGTGCGTGTCCACGGCAATGCCCGCCTGCACACCAAAGGCGTTGGACAGGACCACATTGGCCGTCTTGCGCGCCACTCCCGGAAGGGTGAGGATTTCTTCCATGGTCCGTGGTACCTGGCCGGAATAGTCCGTCACGATTTTTTGGGCCGCGCCGATAAGGTTTTTGGCCTTGTTGCGGTAGAATCCGGTGGAATGGATGGTTTTTTCGAGCTCGGCCTGGTTGGCTCCGGCCATGTCACCCACGGTGTTCCATGTCGCGAACACCTGGGGCGTGACCATGTTGACCCGGGCGTCGGTGCATTGGGCCGATAGAATCGTGGCCACCAGAAGTTCCCAGGGCGAGGCCCAGTCCAGGGCGGTCTTGGGACGAGGGTAGCGCGCCGCCAAACGTTCGTGGATCTGGGCGGCTCTGGTCAAAAGCAGTGATGTGGGCATGGGGTCGGATCCTGTTGTTGGCCATGCCTGACAGGTTTTTTTTACAATCTCAAGTTTTTTGGGAGCACTCATGGAACGAGTCCTGGTGTACATCACGGCTCCAGACCTCGATATGGCCAGGTGGATTGGCCGAACTCTTGTCGAGGAGCGTCTGGCGGCCTGTGTTAATATCTTGCCCGGCATGGAGTCGTTTTATCGTTGGGAAGACACCGTTCAGAGCGAGATGGGAGTCGTGGTCATCGCCAAGACCAGGACCACGCTTCTGGACGCCCTGACGGCGCGGGTCGTGGAACTGCATCCCCATGATGTCCCGTGCGTCGTGTCCTTGTCCGTGCACCAGGGCCACGAATTTTTTTTGCGCTGGATTGACACGGCCACGGGCGCGGCCTGACGCGGCTTCATCAAAACTGTTGACGGCTTAAAAAAATCGGTCAAAGCAGAGCGCAACAT
>RZYB01000151.1 GCA_009930495.1 Deltaproteobacteria bacterium | reverse complement strand
CTGTTGTACTGGCCCTTGCCGGTTTCCTTGTTGGGGCACATCAGCAGGTATTCGGAGTAGTTGGCGGAATCCTCGGTGTCGGAATGCCAGCCGACCATCTGGATGTCGGCCACCTGGGCGTCGAATTCATCCCAGTATTGGGCCTTGGGCATGGTCTTCAGGCTGACCTTGATGCCGATCTTGGAGAGCATGGAAACAACGGCCTCGGCGATCTTCTCGTCGTTCACGTAGCGGTTGTTGGGGGCGATCATGGTCGCCTCGAAGCCCTTCTCGAAGCCGGCTTCCTTCATGAGCTGCTTGGCCTTGGCCAGGTCGAAGCGGGGCTTGAGGCTCTCGACATAGCCGTCAAAGCCCTCGGGACCCTGCTGCTGGGCGGCCGTGGCCGTGCCCTTCATGATCTTTGTGGCAATGCCGGCGTTGTCGATGGCCGCGACAATGGCCTGACGGACCTTGGGATTGGCGAATTCAGGCTTTTTCTTCTGGTTGAGCTGGAAGGTGATGACGCGGCTGCCGGCCATGCTGACCAGATTGACGTCCTTGTTGGTCTCCAGACGCTCGAAGTCCTGGGGCGGCACCGGGGCGATGAAGTCCACGTCGCCGGACAGGAGGGCGGCGGTGCGGGTCGCGTTCTCCTTGATCGGGGTCAGGATGATTTCATCCACATTGCCCTTGCTGTCCTTGTCCCAGTAGTCGGCGAAACGGTTGTAGACCATCTTCACGCCATGCTCGCGGTGGGTGACCTTGAAGGGGCCGGTGCCGGATTCATTCTGATTGGCGAAGGAATAGTCGGTCTTGATGATGGCGTCCTTGGGCTGACCCTTCTCATCGTTGCCGGTGTAGAACTTGGAATCCATGGGGAAGATGTAGGTGGCCATGTTTTCCACCAGCGGATAGGGTTCGGTGGTGATGATGTCGATGGTATGGTCATCGATGACCTTGGGCGTCGCAAAGGCGGTGAACAGGCCCTTGAAGTCCTCGCTCTTTTTCAGACGGTCCATGGTCCAGACCACGTCGGCGGCGGTGAAGGGGTTGCCGGAATGGAACTTCACGTCCTTGCGCAGATGAAAACGCACGGTCAGCGGATCGATGCGCTCCCACTTGGTGGCCAGCCGCGGTTCGAACTTCATGTCCTTGGTCCAGCGGATCAGCGGATCAAAAACCAAATGCGTGTACTGGAGCATGCCGCCGGAGAGCTGGACATGCGGATCCATGGATTCGGGATCGGCGTCCAGGGCCATTTTGAGCGTCTTGGCCTGGGCCGCCGTGGCCATGAACATGAAGGCCAGGGCGAGAACGAGGAATTTTTTCACAAACGAACCTCCGTGGAAGATGAAAGAATATACCGTGCCCGAAGGGACCATCCCACCGGGTTTTCACCGTGGACAGTGTCGTGCGCCGGACTGGCTGTCATGTGACCTAGCCGATTTTTTGAAAATCTTGAAGCACGAAGTGCGTTGGGTATCTATTATCGATTTGTACCCCTGGCGACCCGAGCCCTGATATTTCGGAAATATCCGTGATTTGAGTGTATTGAAGATAAAGAGCGCGGGCTGTCGGTAAAAGCCGGAATCCAGCGGACGTATTTTTTTCGGTTTCATGGCGGCCTCGGGCAAAAGGAAATTCCGATTGTCAGGCCCGGTGGGCATTGCTACGGAGAACCGGCGGTGGTTCAAGGAATACTTCATGGGCGGTCCGTGGCCGGGCGGCGGCATGGAACGGGGAGGGGAGTCATGTTCAGGCAATGTTTTTTGGTATTGTTGTCGCTGCTGACTCTGTCCGCGCCGGCTTGGTCCATGGAAATCGCTTTCGCGCCCCTGCCCATGGAAAATCGCGAGACCGTGCTCAAGCAGTTCATGCCCATGGCGGTCTATCTGCGCCAGACCCTGGGCCTGGAGATTCGTTTTGAGTACTCCGATTCCTACGAAGAGATTCTGGAAAAATTCCAAACCGGCATCATCGATCTCGCCTATCTGGGGCCCTTGCCCTACGTCAGTCTCAAGACCAAGGCCAATCACGCCGAACCCCTGGTGCATTTCAGGGAGGCGGACGGGCAATCCGCGTACACCTGCGCCATCGTGGCCATGACCGACAGAAAGATCGATCTGGCCGGACTTTTCAATCAGAAAATCGCCCTGACCCAGCCCTTGTCCACCTGCGGTTTCCTGTCCACCAGCGGGCTTTTGCGGAAAAACGGATCAAACCTGGCCAGGAACCTGTACCGTTATCTCGACAAGCACGACGAAGTCGCCCTGGCCGTGGTCCGGGGGGAATATGTCCTTGGCGGACTCAAGACCGCCATTGCCAGGAAATACGCCCACCTGGGCCTGGAGGTCCTGGCCGAGACCGCGCCCCTGCCGGCCTTTGCCCTCATCGCCAATGGGAAAACCCTCGATGTCGAAACCCGGACCCGTCTCCGGGACGCCCTGGCCAGCCTCGATCCGGCTGGCGCCGACAAGGGCATGCTTGCCTTGTGGGGGGATAATATCCGCCACGGCTCCACGCCGGCCAAGGATCAGGATTACGCGCCGGTCCGCGCCCTTCTTGGGGAGGAAAACATTCCAACGGCAGGTAATTTTTAAGTGTCTGGCTGGTCTGGTCTCTTGGGGGAGCGATTCCTGGTGGTGGCCTTGATGGCGCTCATGAGCGCCGGCGGCGGGCTGTTTTTGCATTCCTCGCGTGTTTCCAAGGAAAACGCGCATCTGGCGGAGCACATGGCCGTGCTGGATACCTCCTACCGGGCCTCCATCCAGATGTACCGTCTGGCCATGCGGGGATTCCACGATTCGGCCCTGAACACGCCGGAGGTGCTGGAAATCATGCAGGCGGCCCAGAAAGGTCCGGGCGAGGCCCGCGACCTTGCCCGGGGGCGCCTCTATCGCCAGTTGTACCCCGTCTACCAATCCATGCTGCGTCAAAATCTGCGCCAGTTGCATTTTCATCTGCCCGATGGCGCCAGTTTTTTACGCTTTCATCTTTCGGCGCATTTTGGGGATGATCTGGCGGATATCCGGCCCATGATCCAGCGGGTCAAACAGCACCGCCAAGCCTGCGAGGCTTTTGAAATTGGCCGGTCCGTCACTGGTTTCCGCTATATTTTTCCTCTGGGTCAGGGGCATGCCCATGTGGGCAGCGTGGAGTCGGTGATCACCACCAAGGCCATCCGCGACGCCCTGGCCAGTCTGAGTCCGAATCAGGAATACGCCTTTGTCATCAATCGGACCCTGGCCGAATCCCTGCTTTTTCCCGAGCAGTCCTCCCTTTACAGCGAGGCCGCCATCCACCCCGGTTTTTTGGTG
Source organism: Deltaproteobacteria bacterium (assembly GCA_009930495.1). Classification (NCBI taxonomy): domain Bacteria; kingdom Pseudomonadati; phylum Myxococcota; class Myxococcia; species Deltaproteobacteria bacterium. The sequence continues at coordinate 3,224 of RZYB01000151.1, read as the reverse complement.
GAGGACGCCAATGCCTTGCTGCCGACCAGTCCTCCTCCCTTGTCCGTCACGGCCCGGACCCTGAACGCGAAATTGCGCGCGCGCCAGGATATCCAGACCCGCCTCGCGGCCGGGGAAGGCTGGGCCACCTTCGAGGAACTGGAAGGGCGCATCCATATTGTATCCTTTCTGCCGCTGCGGGACGCCATCGGGCGGACCAGTGGCTATCTGATCACCTACGCCCCGGATACCGTCCTGGTCACGTTTCGGGATGAATTTTACGCCTATCTGATGCTGACGGTGCTGGTATCGGTCGTGCTTGTCCTGCTTTTGTGGCGGTTGAGGGGCCACACCCTGTCCCTGGACCGCGAACGGCAAAATCTGTGCGCGCTCAACGATGTTTTGGCCGAGGGCGTGTACGTGACCTCCACGACCGGCGAAATCACGCGCATCAATCCCGCCGCCTGTCAGATCTTGGGTTATGCCGAGCAGGACGTCCTCGGGAAGCAGGCGCACGATCTCTTTCATTGCCATGGCGCCAATGATTTTCTGGCGTTGCAGGCGTGTCCCTTTGCCCGTGCCGTCAACGCCGGAGCGCCCTATGACGGGGAAGAATGTTTCCAGACCCGTGACGGGCGGCATCTGACGGTGGAGGTCTCGTCGCGGCCCCTCAAGGAAAATGACCGGCTGGCGGGCGCCGTGACCGCGTTCCATGATATCACCGAGCGCAAGCGGACCGAGGCGGCCCTGCGCCAAAGCGAGGAAAAAGGGCGCAAGCTGGCCATGGCCGTGGAGCAGAGCCCGGCCAGCGTGGTCATCACCGACCTCGCGGGCGCCATCGAGTACGTCAATCCCAAGTTCGAACAGAACACCGGCTACACCGTCGAGGAGTCCGTGGGTCGGACGCCGCGCATCATCAAGTCTGGTCGGATGTCGGGCGAGGTGTACACCGAGCTTTGGCAAACCATCACCGCGGGCCGGGAATGGCAGGGAGAGCTCTGCAACCGGCGCAAGGACGGCAGCTTGTTCTGGGAGCATGTCTCCATTTCTCCCATGCGCGACGAAACGGACGTCATCACCCATTTCGTGGGCGTGCAGGAGGATATCACCGAGCGCAAACGCATGGAGGAGGCCTTGCGCGACAGCGAGAACATTCAACGCAGCCTGATGGAAAGCCTGCCCATCGCCCTGGTCGTCATCGACGCCGAGACCCGTGTTATTGAAATGGTCAACTCCACGGCCGCGGAGCTGTTCGGAGCCGATCCGGTCGAGATTGTTGGCAGGCGTTGCCATAAATTTTTGTGCCCGGCCGAGGAGGAGCGATGCCCCATCATGGACCTGGGGCAGGAGGTCGATCACTCCGAGCGGGCCATGGTGCGGGCCGACGGTTCCAGCCTGCCCGTGCTCAAGACGGTGTCCCGGGTGTTTATCAAGGGACGCCGCAAGCTCTTGGAATGCATGATGGACATCAGCGCGCGCAAGCAGACCGAGGAAGAGCTCATGCTGGCCAACCAGCGCCTGGAGGCGGCCATCGCCCGGGCCGAGCAGCTGGCCCGGGAAGCCGAGGCCGCCAACAAGGCCAAGGGCAGTTTCCTGGCGACCATGAGTCATGAAATCCGCACGCCCATGAACGCCGTCCTGGGCATGACCCATCTGGCCCTGCGCACGGAATTGACGCCGGTCCAGCGCGAATATCTGGTCAAGGTCGAGCGGTCGGCCAAGTCCTTGCTGGGTGTTTTGAACGACATTCTGGATTTTTCCAAGATAGAGGCCGGCCGCGTCGAATTGGAGAGCGTGAATTTCGAGCTGCCCGAACTCCTGGACAACCTGATCACCGTGGTGTCCGTGCGCCTCAAGGCGGAAGACGTGGAATTGGTGGTGGACGTGGCGCCGGAAGTGCCGCTCGGTCTGGTCGGAGATCCGCTCCGCCTGGGGCAGGTCCTTGTCAATTTGGCCGGCAACGCGGCCAAATTCACGGAAAAAGGGGAAATCCGGGTCAGCGTGGGCGTGGACGACGTGTTGCCCGACGGCAAACTCCAGCTCCGATGCACCGTGCTGGATACCGGCATCGGCATGGACACCAGCCACGCCGCCGGTCTGTTCGATCCTTTTGTGCAGGCCGAGACCTCGACCACGCGGCGTTTTGGCGGCAGCGGCCTGGGTCTGGCCATTTCCCGACAGCTGGTCGAGCTCATGGGGGGGCGCATCGATGTCTGGAGCACGCCGGGAAAAGGAAGCATTTTTTCCTTTTCCGTCATTTTGGGCGTGGCTCCGGCGCTGCCGACGCCGGTCCTGCCCGTGGACGCGAAGCCGGTTTCGGCCCTGGTCGTGGACGACCTGGACTCGGCCCGCGCGGTCCTGGTGTCCAAATTGACCCGGCTTGGCCTGGATGTCGAAGCGGCGAGCTCCGGTCTGGCCGCCTTGGAGACTCTGGGACGCCGGGATTTTTCCGTGATTTTTCTGGATTGGAACATGCCGGACATGGACGGTTTGGAAACCTGGCGTCGGATCGTGGCCCGGGCGGGACAGGCTTCCTGTCCCCAGGGCATCCTGCTGGCGCCCCTGGGTCATGAAATGCTGCCGCGTCTGGCGCGGCGGGAGGGGATCGCCGCCGTCGTGACCAAGCCCGTCCAGATGGCCGGAGTTGTCCGGGCCCTGATGGACGCCTTGGGGACTGGGACCGCCCCTGCCGAGGCTCGTCCGGAGGACGACCGCGAGGTGCGTTTTTCCGGAGGCCGGGTGCTGTTGGTCGAGGACAACGAGGTCAACCTGCAGGTGGCCCAGGCCATTCTGGAGAATATCGGGCTGACCGTGCTGACCGCCAGGGACGGAGCCCAGGGCGTTGACGTGGCGCGGCGGGAGGCGGTTGACGTGGTGCTCATGGACGTCCAGATGCCGGTCATGGACGGATTCGAGGCCACGCGCCTGATCCGGGCCGAGGAGCGATTGCGCGACCTGCCTGTCGTGGCCATGACCGCCCATGTGCTTTCGAGCATCAGGGAGCAGGCCGAGGCCGCCGGCATGACGGATCTGATCGGCAAGCCCATCGAAATGCGGGAGTTGTATCGTGTCCTGCGGCGTTGGTTCGACGTGGTCGAAACCGCGACACCCGCTTCTGGGGAACCCGAGGTTTCCGGGTCCGACCCGCTCCGCCTGGAAACGGTGGACGTGCCCGAAGGGTTGCATCGGTTCATGGACGACAGGGATCTGTTTTTGCGGACGCTGGTTCAGGTGCGCGAGCATTA
>RZYB01000150.1 GCA_009930495.1 Deltaproteobacteria bacterium | reverse complement strand
CGCCAGCGCGTAGTAGCGGTCGTGGTCCGTGGCGGAAAATTCGTCCTTGGCCAGCGAATACTTGAGGTGGTTCAAGTAGCTGCACTTGATGGCGTCGACGGAATTCTCGCGGCTGCCGTTGCACGCGGCGGGATTCTTCGTGTTTCCGTTGGCACTCATGGTCGGGGACTCCTGTTCAAATGGTCGCGGCCCCGCGAGGGTAAACCGTTTCGCGCATCGTAGGGGGCGGGGGGAACGGGGTCAAGGAAACAAAGGGGGGGGGCGAGTGAAAGCGGGCGCATCTGCGATTCGGTGCCCCCCACCCGCCTTTCAGGCCGAAAAGGACAGCCACGCGCCAAGGTGGGGACCCATGCCAGACCCATTCGTAGTCCGGCTCTACAGGCTGGATCCTTGCACCGAATCGCAGATGCGTCCAACGCAAGCTGTCTGCGGATGAAATGTCCGCAATTAAGAGATGGAAACGACCTCCCAGATAGGGTAAAAGATCATGCCATGTCCATCACGCGCCTGTACAAACGAATCGTTCCGGCCAGCCTTCGCCAACGGGTGGCGGGGCTCCCTTGGGTGGAAAAACGGCGCAATCGGCAGCTTGTCGAGGAGGGCAAACGGCTGGCGGTCGAAGCCAAGGCCGCGCAGAAGTCCGGCGTGAAGAAACGGGTGACCTTCATCGTTCAGCGCCCAGCCCTTTGGCCGAATCAAAAAAGCGTTTACGAAGCGTTCAAGGCCGACCCGGCCTGGGAAGTGACTGTTGTGGCGATCCCCAAGCGGCCACCGGCCGCGACGGATTACGATTTGGCGGAATTTCGACGATTGATGGCTTTTCTCGAATCGGAACATATCGATTACCGCAAGGGGTTTGATCTCGAATGCAACATATGGATGAATCCCATGCAGTTCGGGCTGCCGGACGTGGTGTTTTTGCCGCAACCTTACGCCCACACCCAGAGCTACTTGTATCATTCCGCCTATTTGAGGCAGTTTTGCCGGTTGGCCATTTATGACTACGGCATGCAGGTTGCCGACATGGAATTCATGTTTCACCTGCCTGTTTACGACGATTGCCAGTTCATATTTTTAGAAAGCGAAGCCCACCGGCGCTTGTACTTGGAACGGGTCCCGAAGTTAGCCGGCAAGTTGTATGTAACGGGTCATCCCAAAATGGATGTCTACCGGGGGGCTTTGCCAAAAAATATGGACCTGTGGAAATGTCCTCAAGCCAAAAAACGGGTGATTTGGGCCCCCCATTTTACCGTCTCAAACGATCGGACACCCCACACGTTTTCCAATTTCTTCAAGTATTTCGAATTTTTCGTGGATTTTGCCCTGAGACATCCCGATGTCGAACTGGTAATGCGGCCTCATCCGGATTTGTTTGAGCACATGGTGGCAATCGGATTAAAAACTCGCGCGGAAGCCGACGCCTATCGCAACCGATTCGGCTCCTTGCCGAACGGACAGGTTTATGAGGGCAGCGAAATCTTCACGATGTTTCGCCAATCGGACGCATTGATTTTAGACAGCATTAGTTTTTTGGCGGAATACTTGCCGACCGGAAAACCGATTTGCTTTCTCGACAGCGCTCGCCGTCAGCGCTTGAATCCAATGGGAGAAAAGCTGTTGCATGCCTATTACGCGGCTTGGGACACTGAAGAAATCGAAGATTTCCTTGTTTCCGTCGTCTTGACAGGCCGTGATTGCCGGGAGGAAGAGCGCCGGCGAGCCGCAAGCCAGTATCTATATTGGCCGCCGGAGAGTGCTGGCGAGGAGATCAAACGGGTTGTTGACCGGCATCTATCGAGCTTAGCAGCGGAAGGTCCAAGATGAACCCAACCGGCATTGTCGTTCCTGTTGCGGCGGCCTGCGCCTATATTGGCTATCGGCTGTTTCTCCGCTATCGGCCGAATTTGCGTCGGGAATGGACTTATTATAGGGAAAAGATTCAGGCCTGGTTGACTGGCCGGAAAAGCGGTCTGTCGCTTCTGTGGTTTTCTACCACGGCAAACCAATATCGCGACGGGATGCCTCTTCATCATGCGTCGGCCTGGAAATACATGACAAACGAACAATGGCGGTCGTTCGTGCAAAATTCCATTGCCTATATGGAGCCCCCCATCGGCCCCCAAGACAGCGTTTTCGAGGTCGGTTGCGGTGTTGGCGCCTTTTCCAAGACAATCGAAGAACTGACGGGATGCACCGATTTTGCGGGCATCGATCCGGTCCCGGAAGCAATTTCGCTGGCGCAAAAAGTGTTTCCGTCCAAGCGCTTTCTGGTCGGGAACGGCTTGGATTTGTCGGACTTTGCGGACAACGGTTTCGACCACGTGTTGGCCGCCGGCGTTATCATGTATCTGGACAGCTTGGATGAAGCTGGCCGGTTCGTTTCGGAAATGTTGCGGATTGCCAAACCGGGGGCGTCACTGATGATCAACTGCGTTTCGGAACCCGGGGGGCGCAATTTGGGATCCGGAAACATTTATATCCCCAAGGAGTGGTGGATGCGCGCAGTTGGCGGCCATGTCATCACTTCGTTCCGCGAAATGGGCGAGTGGCCGGGTTGCGAGAAGCAGCGGGGACGTTATTCCGTTTATCTGCGGAAAAGCAACATTGCGGATAATGGATGCGGCCAAGGGCGAGGTAATTGATGCAGGCAATCATGCTGGCGGCGGGAATGGGGCGGCGCTTGGGGCATCACACCCAAGCGAACACCAAGTGTATGCTGAAGGTTGCGGGCCGAACCTTGCTGGAGCGGGCCGTGGAATCCTTGCATGGAGCGGGAATCGACAAATTGATCTTGGTCGTGGGCTATCAGGCGGATTCCTTGCGCCGGTACGTGGCTGCGAACATTCGGGACATCGAAATCGAGTACGTGGAAAACCCGGAATATGCGACGACCAACAACATTTATTCGCTCTGGCTCGCCCGGGATCAACTGGCCGCAGACGACACGGTTTTGCTGGAGTCGGATCTGATATTCGAACCCGGGGTGATTCGGTCGTTGGTGGAACATCCGGCGTCCGATCTGGCAACGGTAGCCCGATACGAGCAGTGGATGGAGGGCACGGTGACTCTGCTCGACGGCCAAGATCGCATCGTGGAATTCCTGGAGAAGAAAAATTTTGCCTTCAGCCAGGCCGGAAACTACTTCAAAACCGTCAATATCTACAAGTTCAGTCGCGAGTTTTCGCGGCGCCACTATCTTCCGTTCCTGGAGGCCTACATCGCGGCCTATGGACAGAACGAATACTACGAACAGGTCCTGAAAGCCATCGCGCACTTGGCCCATTCGGGGCTCAAGGCCTTCAAGCTTTCGGGCGAAAAGTGGTACGAGATCGATGACTCGCAGGATCTGGACATCGCGGAAACCCTGTTTGCCGAAGGCGAACAGCAACTGGCCCGCTACCAGCAGCGTTATGGGGGTTATTGGAGGTTTTCAGGGCTGTTGGATTTCTGTTACCTGGTGAATCCTTTTTTTCCGCCGCCGGCGCTGCAGGAGAAATTGAAGTATTTCTTTGAAAGCCTGGTCACCCAGTATCCCTCCGGCCTGCGGGTGCAGGCAATCTGCGCAAGCCGGATGTTCAACGTGGACGAGTCGGAAATCGTGGTGGGCAACGGTGCCGCGGAACTCATCCAGGCCCTGGGCCGGCGTACGCGGGGAACGGTGGCCATGTCCGTGCCTGCCTTCAACGAATACTTCCGGTGTTTCCCGGATACCAAGTTTCACCGGGTCGAGGCCAGCCAGTTCGGCTATGGCTTGAGCAAGGACAGGCTGTTGCAGGCTGCCGAGGAAGTTGAGACGCTGGTTTTGGTCAACCCCGACAACCCCAGTGGGGCCCTTCTGGATCGGAATGACCTGCTGGACGTGGTGGCGTATTGCGACCAGCGAGGGAAGCGCGTCATCGTGGATGAATCGTTCATGGATTTTGCCGATCCGGAACGCGGATGTTCTCTGTTGAATTCCGCCTGGCTGCGGGAATTCAGGAACCTGGTGGTCATTAAAAGCATCAGCAAGACCTACGGCGTGCCCGGACTGCGCCTGGGCATCCTGGCCTCGGGCGATCCGGAGTTGCTGGCCGGCGTTCGGCGCGACCTGCCCGTCTGGAACATCAACTCCCTGGCGGAATATTTTCTCCAAATCTTTCCCGCGTTCCGTAGCCGGTACGAGGAATCCTGCGAACGGGTACGCGGCGAACGCGCCCGGCTACAGCGGGAATTGGGGCAGATCCCGTTCCTCAAGACCTTCCCATCCCAAGCCAATTACTTCCTGTGCGAGGTGACTGCCCGATTTTCCGCGACGGATCTGGCGCGAATTCTGCTCTCCAAACACAGCATTTTGATCAAGGATCTCACTGGCAAGGATGGTTTTGAGCGTGGCCAGTTCATCCGAATTGCCATTCGGAACGGGGCGGACAACGACCAGTTGATTGCCGCCTTGCGCCAGGCAAACCGGGGAGCTTGACCCCCACCCGGTCCCGGATAACCATATGAGTACGCTGGTCAGCATTTGCATTGGGGCGTACAACCGGAAAAGCTACATCCGGGAGTGCGTGGATTCGGCGCTGGCGCAGACCTGGCCCCACAAGGAAGTCGTCGTGGTGGACGACGCCTCGACGGACGGGACGCGGGAGATTTTACAGTCCTATGGAGCGTCAATTCGGCTCATCTTGCGGGATTCCAACTCCGGCATTTGTCCGATCACTCGCAACCAGGCCGTCGCGGCGGCGACGGGCGAATATGTGGCATTCCTGGACTCGGATGATGTTTGGCATCTGGAGAAACTGGCGAAACAAGTGGCGTTTATGGAGAGGCATCCGGACGTGCCGTTGTGCCACACGTTGTGCAACGTGATCGACGGCCAATCGCGGGTGGTCGGCATACGGCACGGGGCGGGAGTGGTGCCGGAAACGGGGATGATATTCGAGCGGCTGCTGGAGCATTGCTGGGTGACGATTTCCACGGTGATGGTGCGCAAAAGTCTGTTTGCGGAAGTCGGTTGGTTCAATCCAGAGGCTCCCTACGGCTATTTGGGGGAAGACCACGAATTCTTCCTGCGGGTGGCACGGCGGCATCCCATTGGCCTGGTGCCGGAAGTGCTGGCGGGCTTCCGCAAGGCCGGACAGGGCATCACATCAAAAAACTGGCGGGCCAACCCGGAGCCGGTACCGCTGTTCCAAGCGCTGTTGGAACGGCGCGACATCTGGGGGGATGTTGTGCCTTGGTGCCGAATGGTCCGGGCCTTGACCGACAAATGCAGCGAAAATGCTTATTTCTATCGCAACCGCTGCGAATGGAGCCGCGTGGCTTGGTTTGCCCGGCAGGCGCTCAAGGCGGATCTGTCAGACCTGCGCGCATGGCGGCATTGGGCGGCTGCATTGGTGCAACGGACCTGAACAGGAGAACGGCCTATCATGCCAGACGCGACCATTTGCCATATCACTCGAATCCCGGTCACGATCCCTGCGGTTTCTGGAATGATGCCCCTGACGGCCGCGTTGGGCGTGGATGAAATCCAGTATGTCCTGTGGTGGCATTCCCTCCAGAAGGTCAGTTGGAGGTTGGGGGAAGGCCTCCGGCGGTGGGGGATTCGCCATTACGGTTCGGAGTGGAACGGATTGGTGCCCATTTGGGATGAGCGCAGAATTCTGTGGCAACTGGGGCAGGTTCCGAAGCGCCGCATTGCCCATTTCCTTTGGGGGGAATTTGGCCCCCTGAAGCATGTCGCGCCCTATCATCGCCGGGGAATCAAGGTGGTTGTCAGCGTCCACTGCAGCGCCAGACGGTGGGATTCGGTTTGGCTGCGGCCGGACGGCTACGCGAACGCCGATCGGGTGGTGCTGACTTCCGACAGCCAGCGATCGTGCGTGGAACGCACGGTTCCGCCGGAGCGGGTCACCACGATCTTGCATGGGGTTGCGATCGGCTATTTTACGCCGTCCCCGGTGCGCGAGCCGCGGTCGGACCGTTATCGTCTGCTGATGATGGGCAACACCGAGCGCGACCACGAATTCGCGGCGCGAGTGGCGGCCAAACTTCCGGCAGAAAAGTTCGAGTGGCGGATCCGGACCGACTCCCTCGAGCGGAATCACTACATGGGCATTGCCAGCGCGACCCTGCTGCCGCGGCTCTCCGACGAGCAAATCCTGGCGGAATACCGGCAGGCGGACGTGCTGGCATTGCCGATGCTGGACAGCGCGGCGAACAACGTCATTCTCGAAAGCATGGCGTGCGGAACTCCGGTGGTGGTGAACCGTGTCGGTGGCGCGGCGGAATACGTCGACTCCGAGTGTAATTTTTTGCTGAGCAACGACCGCAACGTGGACGAATGGGTGGAAAAGCTCCTCTGGCTGGAGCGGAACCGCGACGTCGCCGAACAGATGCGCCCCGCCACGCGGACCTGGGCGGAGCGGTTTGATTGGAAGCTCATCGCCGAACAATATCGCGCGATGTATCGCGACGTGTTGGCGCGGGGATAGATGGGATGGGCCGGCCATCCGCGGCCGGGGCGCATCTGCGATGGGGTGCTGTCCGCATGGGCCCTCGTAGCGTGGGGCTCCCGCCCCGC
>RZYB01000149.1 GCA_009930495.1 Deltaproteobacteria bacterium | reverse complement strand
TCAGCCAGACAAGGCCCAGGCGGTATTCGAGGAGCTCATGGCCCTGGATGGGTTCGCGCGCCCCGAATACAAGCATCTCTTCAACGAATTCGGCATCGAACTGCGCAAACGAAATATGATCTCGGAATCCATCCGCTACTATTCACGGGCCATCGAGCTCTGCGCGACGGACGAAAATCTGTTTTTTAATCTGGCCCGGGCCTTGTTCCATGGCGAACGTTTCGGCGAGGCGGAGCGGGTTCTGGATTCTTGCCTGGAACTGAACCCGTTTCACGGCGAGGCAAAGCGCTTCAAAGCCTATCTGGCTTCCGTGGGTTTGGCCTGAGCGCCATTTCGCAGTTCATGCACTCCGATCGCGAGCAGGGCCAGGACCATGCCCAGGCCAGCGCCCGTGACGCCACTCCAGCCGAACAGCTTGAAGAAGTGCCCGGTGATCGTGATCCCGATTGACCCTCCCACGTAATACCAAAGAATATACAACGAGTTGGCCCGGCCCCGGCTGGCCGAGAGGCGGCGGTTCATGTTGCCCACGGCCGAGGCGTGCACCGCGAAGAAGCCGGTGCAGGCCAGGGCCAGGCTGACGGCGACGCAGCCCAGGCGCGGGATGTGGCTCATGATCAGGGCCGCGCCCAGGATCAGGCTGCCCAGGACCATGGTCGTGCCGTTGCCGAAACGGTTGCTGAATTTTCCGGACAGGGGCGCGATGATGACCCCCGCGATGTAGGTCAGGTAAAGAAGGGTGATGGTCTGGGTGCTGGCCGAAAACGGCGGCTGGCTCAGGTAGTAGGGCAGATAGTTGAACGTTGACCCGAAGATGAACAGGGACGCAAAGCCGACCAAAAAAATTCGGATCAAATCGGGACGGCGCATGAGTTGGAGGTATCCTGGCCCGTGGGCCTGTTTTTCGGTGGGGCGGGGTTCTGGCGGGAGCAGGCAAACAGCGGCCAGGGATGTGGCCAGAACCAGAATCGAGGCCGTGACAAAGGCATAGCGCCAGTGCAGGGGGGGATGAATCCAGCCTCCCAGGAGCCGACCGCCCAATCCCCCGACGACCGTGGCCGAGACATAGGACCCCATGACGACGTTCAGCCGGTGCACGGGCAGGTTGCGGGCCAGATAGGTCGCGATGCAGGTGGTCAGGGCAGGGATGAACAGCCCCTGGGCCAGACGCAGCGCGATCAGGACGTTGATGTCCCGAACCAGGGCGCAGGCCAGACCCGCGCCGGAGACAACGGCGCCGCCCATGAGGATGAGTGGCTTGACCGGGTACATGTCGGCCAGACGTCCGAAGATCAGGGTGGAAAAGGCCACGCCCAGGATAACCATGGACACGGTCTGGGCCGCGCGGGCGATGGATACCCCGAATTCGGCCTGCAGCACGGGCAGCACGGGCTGAACCAGGTAGATGGTACTGAAGCAGGCGGAAACCAGGGAAAAAACCAGGGCTTGGAGAGCGAGGGACGACAGAGTTTTCATGGCGGGCATCCTTGGAATCGATGAGGGGGAACCTTGGCTTTCCATCCGGGGAATTGCAAGTCGAAAATCCAATGGAAACGGGGACAAGCATGGAGGGATAGCCCTCGACGCGGTCGGGCCGGGTGCGTTATCGTCCCTTGGCCGCGTTAGCGCACGGTGTTCGCATTGCAGGCTGGCGAAATGACGTTCATATATTGACGGGGTGCCCGATTCGTTCCGGATCGGCGGGATGGCTCGCCTCGTCGCTGGGGGAGATTTATATTTGCAATGCTCGGGTTCTTGTCGCGTCTTTGGAGGAAGCCATGTTTCTTGTTGAAATGCTCCGTCGGTTGATCAGCCAGGTCCGCGTCTGCCCGAGTTGCGGGCATCGTCAACCCGTCGGGTCGAACGAAAAAGGCCGGGTTCGGTGTGAAAAATGCGGGGCCCCGCTTCCTGACGCCAAACCCCGGGATCGAATCTGAAGATGATGTGGTGGATTGTGTTGGGGCCATGATCCGCCGCGAGCCCGGATAACGTTCCCCGGGGCTTTGGCCACGGATAAGCCTGTTTGGGATTTCCCGAAAAGGTCGGATTGGGATGTGATGATGTATAGCTTTTGTAAATATTCTTTGCTTTTTTTTATAGAATTAGCTAATAGCGGTATTGTTGATAGGGAATACTGTTACTATATATAAGGAGGTACGCATGGCAGAAGAAATGGCGGTGGGTTGTACCCGCCCCACGGCAGAAGTCGAAGAGGTGGTCGAAGAAACACCCCAACCCGTACCCGTAACCAAAGGAGAACGGCCCATGATTCAAGTTGGCAAAAAGGCGCCTGATTTTTCGGCTCCGGCATATTTCAATGGATCTTTCACTTCGATCAAATTGTCAGATTATTTGGGCAAATGGGTTGTCTTATGCTTTTATCCAGGTGATTTCACCTTTGTCTGAGCGACGGAAATCTCGGCGGTCGCCGAGAAGAACGCTGACTTCGCCAAGTTGGGAGTCCAGGTCCTGTCGATGAGCACGGACAGCATGTTCGTGCACAAGATGTGGGTCGATGACGAGTTGTCCAAAATGATCACGGCCAAGACGGTGCCTTTCCCGATGATGTCGGATGGCGGCGGAAACGTGGGCAAGATGTACGGTGTTTATGACGAAGCCGCCGGCGTGGACGTGCGCGGACGTTTTCTGATCGATCCCGATGGAGTCGTGCAGGCTTTTGAAGTGGTCGCGCCTCCCGTGGGCCGCAATATCATGGAAACCCTGCGCCAGATCCAGGCCTTCCAGCTCGTGCGCGAAAGCAAGGGCTCGCAGGCCACGCCTTCAGGGTGGAAGCCCGGAAAGCCCGTCCTGAACCCTGGCCCCGGCTTGGTTGGCAAGGTTTGGGAAGCGTGGTCCGTGGACAAAGCTTTCGATTAGACGTTATCGGAATAATCTTCCCCTCCGGCGTCCGTTTTTCGGGCGCCTTTTTTTTAGTTTCGACGACAAGCCCGTGGCGCGGGCATGTCGATGTGACCATTCATATCATCACGGGAGGCATTTCATGCGGACATCGCTTTCTCGGCCATCCGAAACGTATTCCCCGCTCTATTTCCTGACATCCCTTGGCGCGGGGGGCTTGGCCGTGTCGTTTTTCATGTGGCTCATGCATTGGGTCCGGCACCCTGGCCGGTCCGTGCCGGTTTTCGAGGACATCATCGCCGCGTTTTCCACTGGAGGAGGCATGGAGCGGGTCATGATCGGCGTGGCCGTGGCGGGTATCGCCTTCTATGCTTTTCTCAATGTGAAATACCTCGTCTGGAACATGTCGAGGTATTTGTCCTGGCGCCAGACCGAGGCGTACACGCGGCTGTGCGCGTCCAACGCCCAGACCCAGCTCATGGCCTTGCCGCTGGCCTGGGCCATGAGCGTCAATGTCTGCTTTATTCTGGGCATGGTCTTTGTGCCTGGATTGTGGAGCGTGGTTGAATTTCTCTTTCCGCTGGCTCTGGTCGCCTTTCTGATCATTGGCGCGGTGGCGTTTCGGATGCTGGGCGCTTTTCTTGGCCGGGTGCTGACGGCTGGCGGATTCAGTTGCGCGTCCAATAATTCCTTTGCCCAAGCCCTGCCCGCCTTTGCCCTGGCCATGATCGGGGTCGGCCTGGCCGCGCCGGCCGGATTGTCCGCGACGCCGCTGGTGGCTGGCGTGGGCCTGGTGTTGTCGACATTTTTTTTGGTGGCGACTCTGATTATTGCTGGCTTGGCCTTGGTGCTGGGGGTTCGCGCCTTGCTGGAAAACGGTGCCAGCATCGAAACCGCGCCAACACTGTCCGTGTTTGTTCCGCTGCTGACGATCATCGGTATTTTGGCCTTGAGACAGAGCCACGGACTTGACGAGCATTTCGCCCTGGCCAGTGGTGGAGCGGGCAGACTGATGCTTTTGTCGCGATATCTTTCGGCCCAGGTGCTGTTCGCGCTCCTTACCGGGCTCGTGTTGAAACGCTTGGGATACGCTGCTCGATTTATTTTTGGGAAAGAGGCTTCGGTGGGTTCCTACGCCTTGGTGTGCCCTGGCGTGGCGCTGTCCGTGATGATCCATTTTTGGTTGAATCGAGGGATGGTCGACGCCGGCCTGATTGCCAAGTTTTCGGCCGGATACTGGATGATTTCCGCCGTGGCCGTGGCTGTTCAGGTTGTGACCATGCGTTTGGTTTATATCTTGAACCGCAAACATTTTTAGGCATCGGTTCTACGTGTCCGCCAGCGCCGGCGGTGGGCCTTTATGTTCGCACAATGTCGGGTGGCGTTCTATGGATCGTCCCGACGGTTTTATGGCTGCCATGTTTTCGTCCATATTGACCAATCGGGCCCGTTCCCATTGCAGGACATTTTCTTCCAGTGGCATTTTTATTTTGCGTTCGACCTTGCGGAGCACCTCGCGTGCATCAGTTCTGGATTTTAAAAGGCCGCCTCCCATATCGAGAGGCGGCCTTTTAAGCGATTCGGGCGCTGTTAACCGATGTCTTCCAGGCGCTTTTTGATATTCTCAAGCTGCGCTTGTAAAGCATCTGCCTGATTTTGTAGTGCTTGTTTTTCGTTGATGGGATCCATGGCCATGGGGCGCACAAAGCGTCCGCGCGGTGCCGCCGCGAAAAAGCGATTGCGCCGGCCAAAGCCTCCCCCGTAACCTCCACCGTATCCAAACCCGCCACCGTTGGCGTAGCCCGGAGTCCCCGCTCCGGAGCAGAATCCCGCCCCGCGTCCTGTCATGGGACCCATGCCCATGGGCCCTGTTCCGTTACCAGCTGGCATTGTGCCCTCCTTTTCCGCATTGCGCGGAAATGTCATTGGTTTTTTGAAAGATGATTCGTGGATGTCATCATTTTCATAAAGCGATTTACCGCTTCATGGAGCGTCGCGGCCGCGAGAAAGGCGCAGTGGTGATGGTCTTCGGGTATTTGTCCCGCCTGGGCCAAAACCTGATCCCCATTGATGTCCAAAATTTCTTCGGCCGTTTTACCCAGGGCCAGCTCCGCTGCGATGGAGCCACAGACAATACTTGGTCCGCATCCATCGGTTTCAAAGGTGGCCGCGGAGGTTTTCCCATTGGCGAATTTAAGGTAAATAACCATTGTATCACCGCAAGATCCACGCAACTCAGCCCTGCTGTCAGCCTCGGGCAGCATTCCCATGTTGGGCGGCGAGCACCAGCGTTGAAAAGCGGTCTCGCCCCAGGTTGCCCTGGTGTCTTCATTAATACTGTCCTGCATGACCTGAATAATGCGGTCGAATTCATCGCCCATGCGGCGAAAACCTCCTTGCCTTGTTATTCAAATACTTCCGGAACATATCCGGCCGGCAGGTGCGCGGAGCCCTTGACGCAGGGGATTCCTGCTTCGTGCGCGGCCTGCTGGACGATCCGATCCACGTCCGGACAAAAACCCTGGCCCAATGCCCAACCATCCTTTTCTTTGTGCGCGAACATGCATGTGCACATATGAACGCGCTCCGCTCCCTTGCTTTTGAGGATTTTGGCTAGGTTTGTCACGTTGTCACCGGGGCAACGGCAGGTGAAGACTCCAATGAGTTCCGTGGAATCGTATCCCGAAAAGCCCTCTTGCTTGGAGGACAAGGCCTTGAAACAGGAGGTCAGCGGACATTTGGTTTCGTTTTTTTCACAGCGGATCAATCCGATTTTCATGCAGGGTCTCCATTGTCGGTCCTGACGGACACAGCAAGAGGGTGAATGGCTGTATTGCCGTTTGTATAAACGGAATAGCAATGGTGATGCCATGTTTGAGCGGGATATGAAAAATGTAACAAGTTGAAAAGATATGTAAAAATTATCTTGTCAGACTTGGGAAGATAAATGGAAGCGCAGGAGCGCTACTCTGTCCAGGAAGCTGCGTTGCGTTGACGCTGTCCCTTTTTAGGATGTGGAGTATCGAGAGGTTCTCAGCATCCTGGCGCAGCCACTGATCATGATCATGGCGCAGCCAGCTATTTGGAGAAGCGAGAGCCGTTCGTTGAAGAGCGTCCACCCAAAAATAACCACGGCCAGAGGCTCGAAATAGGCGAGGGTGCCAAAAACGGCGGCGGGTAGACGACTCAGGGCGTAGACTGCGAAGGTAATGGCCAAGAATCCAGGTAGAAATCCCGTGCAGAGGAGCCACAGGCCATTGGTCATGGAAATGGGTGTCCGGGCTGTCCAAAAAAACGGCAGCATCACGATCGCACCGGTCAAAAGTTGGTAGAAAGCTCGGGTCATGACTGGAATTTGCGAGTGGATCATGCGGTTGACCAGAATAAAACCAGCATAACAGCACATGGCCAACACGGCGAAGCCCAGACCGCTTGCATGATTGCCGTGGCTAGTGAAATCCAGTCGAAATTTCATCATGGCCGCGAAACCAAGCAGGGCCGTACCGATAAGGGTCCAGCCAACAAAATCAACTCGTTCTCCCATCCAGAAATGGGCATGGATCGAGGCCGCCACTGGCGCCAAATAAACGAGCATGATGGCGTTGGCCATGGAGGTCAGGTTCATGGCCTGAACATAAAAGATGATGAATCCAGCCAGAAGCACGCCATTGATAAGCACCGGCCAAGAAGGCCAGCGTCGTAACACGCGTGTCTGGGCCGTGGCGATCAGGAAGACGGCCAGAAATCCAGCGCCGAAAAACAA
>RZYB01000148.1 GCA_009930495.1 Deltaproteobacteria bacterium | reverse complement strand
CGCCTGGAGTCCCTGGTTCCGGACTTGCTCGACGCCCTGCTGGCGACGTCCGAAATCGACGACATCAACCACTACATAGAGGTCCTGGGCGAAATCGCCGATCCCGCCGCCACCAACGCCCTGAGCGATTTTCTCTATTCCGGAAACCGGACCCTGATCATCTCGGCCGTCAAGGCCCTGGGCAAACTCGGCAGCCCCACGGCCATGATGCGGCTGTCCGAACGCATGGGCACGGACAGTCAGCTCGACATGCTCATTCTGGACATTTTCGCCCGGGTCCAGGACAGCATCTCCCTGGACAAGCTGAACGACGCCATCCGCTCCCACTATGCCCATCTGCGGACCTACGCCAAGAAAACCCTGACCGGCATCGGCCCCAAGGCCGTGCCCATTCTGACCCAAAATTTGCTCCTCGACGACCCGGACCTCCAAATCCATACCCTCAATGTCCTGGGAGACATCGGCGATCCAGCCGCCATCGGCCCCATTCGCAAACTGCTCCACAACCAGCCCAAAAATCCCAATGTCCGCTTCGCGGCCTACGAGGCCCTGGGCTTTTTGCCCCTGGACAAAGGCGCCTATGTGCTGACCATGGGCCTAGCCGATCCCGAGGAGCATGTCTGTCTCGCCGCGGCCAAGGCCATTGACCGCAATTTCAATGAAATCCTGGCCGCCGGCATCAGGAATTTGGCCGGAGACCGGGACGAGGACGCGCACCGGATCATTAAAACCGTCGTCAACGCCCAGGCCAGGCACATTTTCCTCGGCTTGATTTCGGAACGCCGCTTCCAGGACATCGCCCTGGTCTACCTGCTGCGGGCCCACCGCGACATCAAGGATTTTTTCTATGTCGTGCTCAAGGAAGAAGGCTACTCGGAACTGGCCCTGAAACTCCTGGCCCCGGGCAAGGACACCGCCGCCAGCCGCAAACGAGTCTGCGCCGTGGACGATTCCCGAATGATCCTGAACATCTACAAATCCACCCTGCACGAATTGGGTTTTGAGCCCGTGCTCTTCGAGTTCCCGGCCAGCGCCCTGGAATGGCTTCAGTCCGACAGGCCGGACATTGTCCTCACGGATCTCAACATGCCAGACATCACCGGCATCGACCTTGCCCGGGAAATCCGCAAAAAATTCTCCAAGGAAGACTTGCCGGTGATCATGATCACCACCCAAAACGAATCCACGGACACCAAGGCCGCCTTCGCGGCCGGCATCAACGACATTCTGCACAAGCCCTTCACGGCCGAAAGTCTGCGCGAAGCCCTCGAAAAATTCATCTAACGGGGAACGCGGCAGTATTCCGCTTCGTGATCAGCGTAAATCATTGCCGGAAGCACGGCCGTCTTGGCCGCTCTCATGCGGGCGAGACGCCCGCGCTCCCAGGACAAGGATCCGCCTTGAAATATGGGATCAGCCCAGGCCGAGCCGCTTGAGCTTCTCCCGCAAGGTCTTGCGGTCGATGCCCAGAATCTCGGCGGCGCGGGTCTTGTTGTCCCCGGTCCGGGCCAAAACATGGCGGATATGCTCGGCCTCGACCTCGGCCAGGGTTTTGTCGCCGTGATCGCAAAAGCGTTGACGCGAAATGGAAAACCGCATGGATTCGGGCAAATCGGGGATATCGATGCTCGGCCCGTCGCACACAACGATCAGGCGCTGGATCAAATTTTCCAGTTCGCGCACATTGCCTGGCCACGGATACTGATCCAGGGCGGCCAGGGCGGCATCGGAAAACGCCGGCAGGGGGCGCTTGAGCTCGGACGAGAATTTCCGGGCAAAATGATCGACCAGGGGCAAAATGTCCTCGCGGCGCTCGCTCAAGGACGGCAGGCGGATCTCGATGACGTGGATGCGATAATAGAGGTCCTCGCGAAACAGACCCTGATCCACCAACAGGCGCAAATTCTTGTGCGTGGCCGCGATGATGCGCGTGTCCACGGTGCGGATGCGCGAGGAACCGACCATGCAAAACTCCTTGCTTTGCATGACCCGCAGCAGCTTGGCCTGGAGATTGGGACTGGCGTCGCCGATCTCGTCCAGAAAAATCGTGCCGCCGTTGGCGATCTCGAAAAATCCGGCCCGGCTGTCCTTGGCCCCGGTGAAGGCCCCCTTGACGTGGCCGAACAGCTCGCTTTCGAGCAAACTGTCCGGAATGGCCGTGCAGTTGACGGGCACGAAGGCCGAGGCCCGGCGGTCGCTGTTGTAGTGCACGGCCCTGGCCACCAGCTCCTTGCCCGTGCCCGACTCCCCGGAAATGATCACGTTGGCCGACGTCCCCGACGCCTTGCGGATCATGTCGAAAACGGCCCGCATCTCCTTGGAGCGTCCCACGATGCCAAAGCCGGGCATGTCCCCGTTCTCGGACGTGGCCGCCCGACGGCGGGCCCGCTTTTCCAGGAGCTGCCCGACCACCGTCAATAACTCCTCGGCGGTGAAGGGCTTGGCCAGATATTCTCCCGCCCCGTCGCGCATGGCCTCCACCGCGCCCGTGATGGACGCGAAACCCGTGATCATCATGATATCCGTGTCCCGCAGGTTGTCGCGAACATATTTGACCAGATCCAGGCCGCTGGCCTGGGGCATTTTGTAATCCGTGATGACCAGATCCACCGGCGTCGCGTCCAAAAACGCGACCGCGTCCTCGACACTGCCCCGGGTGTGCACGACATGGCCCGATCCCGACAGATTGCGGGCAATGACTTCCAGTGTTGACGGGCTGTCGTCCACGGCCAGGATGGTGGCGGCGTTGTCCTTCATGTCCGATCCTTGAAATTTATTCGTCATGTCCCGGCGCCGTCGCGCTGCATGGAAACGCGATCTCGACGCGCGTCCCTTGTCCCTCGACGCTGTGCACCTCGATCACCCCGCCATGGGCGGTAACAATGCCGTGCACCACGGCCAGGCCGAGGCCCGTGCCCTGATCCACTTCCTTGGTGGTGAAAAAGGGATTGAAAATCTGCCGCAGCACTTCCGGCCCCATGCCCACTCCCGTGTCCGAGACCAGCAGATACACATCGTTCTTGAAGGACGAGGTCTGCATGCTCAGCGTGCCGCCAGTCGGCATGGCATGAATGGCGTTGACCACCAGATTGACCACGACCTGTTTCAAGTGCTGGGGGTCTCCCCAAATGGCCGGCACGTCCTCGGCCAAGTCCAGATCAATCCGAACGTGATTCCTGGTGGCGCTCATCTCCGTGAAGTACAAGGCGTCACGGATGATCTGGTTCAGGCTCACCAGGGCCTTGCGCAAGGGCACCTGCCGACTGAAGAGCATCAGTTTCTTGATGACTTCCCGACTGTGCAGTGCGGATTTGACAATATTTTCCAGATCCCGGCCAACCTGCTCGGGCAGGCCCGGCGCCTTGGCCGCGAGCTGCGCGAAACCCAGAATATTGGCGAGAGGCTCGTTCAGCTCATGGGCCACTCCGGCCGCGAACTGTCCGATCTTGGCCAGACGGTCGGCGTGCTGCAGTTGCCGCTCCAGATTGCGCTTGGTGACCAGGGCCTCGCGCTTGGCGATAATCCACCCCACGTGCTTGGCCAGGGCACCGAGGAGCTCCCGCTCCGTGGGCAGGAAGGCGCGTGGTCCTCCATGCCGGTCTCGACCATCGAGGCTGACGCTTAAATGGCCGCGCTTAACCCGATGCACTTCCACGTCCTCCACCAAGCGGGTTGCGGACTCCGGCGCGTAGCGGTCACTGGACAGGCCTTGACCATCGAGCACCAAACGCACTCCGGTCGCCTCCGGATACTGAAAAGCCGGTGGAATAAGGCGCAACACCTCATGCAAAACCTCGGTCAGGGTGCCGTCGGTATTCGCCACCAGTCGGTTCATGGCGTGCAGACAGGTCAATTCCTTATTCAAAACCACAAGTCGGTCGTGCTCGTGCCGTAGATTTCTCTGGCGCTGGACATGCGCGGTCACGTCCACGCCCACGCAAAGAACGCTGAGAACATCACCGGAGGCCATGAACAGCGGCTTGAGATTCCAATCGATGAACACGTCACGCCCGGACTTGTCCCGCAGGGCACCCTTGGCGCTAGCGAGCCCCCCGCCTCGGACAATGGCCAAGAATCTGGCCCGGGCCTGATCCCGCCGGGTTTCGTCGACGAAGGTCTCGAACCAGTCCACTCCGGCCAGTTCCCGGATGTGATATCCGGAAATGCGCTCGAAATGCGCGTTGCCGTGCACGATTCGGCCCTTTTCGTCCACGGTGACAACGATCCCATGGCTCAAATCGATCACGGTATTGTAATATTCGGCGAGATTCATGCCGCGCCTCCCCTTGTCCTTGCGCGGACCCTAGCAAATCCGGCCAGGGGCACAAAGATAAAAGGCGCGGCCCTGTCCGGACCGCGCCAGAAATACCAACAGCCTCGAAAAAACCGGGCAGACGAGTCATCAATGACCGCTGATCTTGAGCCCCCAGCCCTCGAAAACAAAGAGAATCGCGAAGCCGTACCACATGGTGTAAACAACATAGAAAACCAGGGAAAAGATCACGATGCCGGCCTTGTCCTTGATTTCCTCCGGCACGACCTTGTAATAGTTGTAGGCCGTTTCCACCACCTTGGCGTTGATGTTCGTCGCCACCTTGGCCTGGGTGAAGGCCTCCTGCTTTTTGAGTTCCTTGTCGAATCCATTCAGAATCTTGTACCAGTTGTACAGGGCCTGACGATCGTCCTTGCCCTGGTAGGCCGGGTATTTGGCTTTGAGGGCGTCACCGTCGTTATGATACATCGTGTCCGAGTCATCCAGACAGGCATTGAGAATGGCCAGATAATCACCCTGGACGGACAAGGATTTCCCTTCGGCCGTGGCCGTGGCTCCCGTCGCGGCGAGCAGCACCGCGCCTTCGGCCGCCCGGGCCTCGTTTTCCATGTCCATGGTCACGTCGATCCGATAGCCGGCCACGGTTTGGGCCTCTTCCTTCAGGGATTCAACGTAATGGGCCGATCCCTTGGAAATCGAATTGTACAGATTGTCCAGATAGGCCATGGCGTTGTGTCCGTCGAACAGAGGCTGGAACATGGCAATGAGCACGATGAAGAAGACCACCAGCAGGCCCAGCCCCGTGTTGAATTCCTTCTTGTTGTGAATCATGGCTTAAGCCTCCCCTTTCAACTTCTTGATATTCCCGAAGAACGCCCCGAAAACCCAGAGGCCGAACAGGGCTATGACGATAAAAAACAGATACATGCCCACGGTATCCATGCCCTTGGCCAGGCCGGCCCAGGACGCGGGCAGGATTTCCATGCTGACCAGTTTCTTGGGCAGGGCAAAAAACCGGTTCACGAAACCGGCCATGACCGAAATGGCGAAAAATCCGCGAATGGTAATGCCGGGCACGACCTTGGTGACCAGGGCGCCAATCTGGATGCCGGCCAGGGAACCCAGCAGCATGCCCATGGCCAGGGTGTAGAAGATGAAGCCATAAATGGCGTACTGGGTGATGGCGCCGTAACCGGCCGTGAACACGATCTGGAAAATGTCCGTGCCCACGGTGGTCAACGAGGATACGCCCAGGATGTAGACAAAGATGGGGAAGGTCAGAAAGCCGCCGCCAACGCCCATGATGCCCGCGGCCATGCCGACCAGAACCCCGGACAGCACCAGGAAGAGCCAGGAGATCTTGCGGCCGCCGGGAATGAGGCCCTGGTCAAAGGTGACCATGGGCGGCAGATTCACGGCCTGAAGCTTCTGGGCGATGCCGGTCATGGCCGCGCCGTCCGGGCCGTCGTGGGCGCCGCCGCCGTGTCCGGCCTTCTTGGCGCTAAAATAGTCGTACATGCCGTAGAATCCCAAAAATCCGAGCATGATGGTGTAGACAAAAGTAATGAAGGTATCGCTCAGGACCGGATTGACGTTGTACAAAAAACGGTTGATTCCCGCGCCCACGGTGGTGCCGATGATGGCGCCGATCAGAAAAACAAAGGCCAGCGGCACGGACACGTTGCCCATTTTGCGGTGCAGAACGCTGCCCATGATGGCCTTGGCGAAAATATGAAACAAATCCGTGCCCACGGCCAGGATGCCCTTAACCCCGGCGCTCATCAATGCCGGGGCAATGATAAAGCCGCCGCCAGCGCCGATGCAGCCGGAAATGAGGCCCGCGCCCACGCCCACGAAAATCGAAACGCAAAAAATAAACAGGCTGTAATAGGATGGACTGTAGGCTTCCTTGCCGCCGATCGTGCTGGGCAACGCCTGGCCAATCTCGTCGGCAAAGGCCCATCCGCCCAGAATGCAGGGGATCAGCAACAAGGCCAGAAGCCAAACCCGCCTTTTGTCGCCCAAAATAACGCGCGCGTTTTCCACTTCCCATCGGGCAAAGGACCGCGAGCCCTCCACCATGAACGAACCCCAATCTTTAAAGAATCCCATGATTTTTACCGCCTCCTCGTTGTGCCGCCACATGGCGCCTCGATTATATGGATGGTTTCCCCACTCCGCATGCCTCTTCCCCCCGCCTGCTCCGGAAGCAGGCGTCCATGATCTTCCGGATCAGCTCATCCAGCTCCACCGGTTTCATCAGATAGTCAAAAGCCCCCATGGCCATGCCGGCGATTGCCGCCTCCATGTCCGCGTGGCCAGTCAACATGCATACCGCCACATCGGGATGGCGCAGC
>RZYB01000147.1 GCA_009930495.1 Deltaproteobacteria bacterium | reverse complement strand
AGCCGTCCGGCTCGACCGAAATCGTGGAAAAAAAATCAAGAATACGCTCGCCCTGGGCCCCCAAGGGCGCGGCCAGGGCAAGAAAAAACAACGTAAACAGAATGATCCGTCGCCGCATTGCACCCCCTAAAACGCCACCGTCGGCACGGCCCGCTCGGCCGTATTTTCCAGCTCGAAGAATTCGGCCCTTAGCTTTGTTTCGTGGGCTTCACGCCGCCGCGACGGCCCAGCCCAAAGCCAACGCGATACAAGTCAGGCATGTTGATACGGCTATCCTTCATCTTTTCAAAAATCCCAAGCCGTTCCAGATCCTCCAGAAGCCCGGCCCATCCCCGTTCCTTATGCTGAGGGGGGAGACGATCTTTCACCACGGAGTTGAAACCAGCCGGAAAAATCTGTTGCCAACGCTCCTCGATGGAGGAAAATTCACAGGGGACATTCTGTCCCTTCAACGGCTCAAGAAGTGCTGTCACCCACGGATGATCCTCGGTTATTTCATCGATGCGAATCCGCGAGGCTTCCTGGACTCCGCGTTTGATGCTTTCATAGTGCAAGGCATACTCATAATCCGGGTATTTTTCCTGAGAATCTTCCGCCGCCGATCTCATGGCCGCGATAAACGAACGGGGCGACGTGCGTCCCTTGCCATCGGCCAAATGGCTCACGGACCAGACATACGGCACGCCCCGACGCCGATCCCGTCCCATCCATGGCCCGGCCAGCTTTTCAAATAACGCGCGCTGGGGGAGTCCATCCCGTTTGACCTCGTCCGCAAGCATCCAGACGTCATTGAGATTGTACGGAGGGCTACCCTGCACCCGCTCATAAACGCTTCTCAAGACTTCGCCGTGCTTGTCCGGTGCGTTGCAGAAAAACTGCCAGATCAGACCATGCAGATCATGGGGCTGCCATGTCAGCTCGGCTTTCGTGGCCGACAGTTTGGACGCATCGGGAAAATTGGCCACGGTGCGGGCAAACTGGTCATCCCGTAGAAAAACCTTGGCGTAGATCGATGAAAACGACTTCAAATCAAGCACGACGCGGAGTAAATCCCGCACAATGCCATCCATGTCCGACCAGTCAGTACTGATTCTGTCGAGAGCATCAAAAACAATGAGCCCTTTTTCCCCGTGTGACGTAAATTTCGCATCGGCCGATTGCATGATCTTCGCCACTGGTTCCGGGTTCTCCCTCACCCACATCGTGGAGGCATCCCAGTCCTGCATGGGCGGCTCTTCGCCCAAAAATCGCCCTAACCAACGCACCACAACAGCGCGCCACACGTCGTATGGCGTGAAGCCCTTCTCCATGAGATCGGCGAAAACAGCGGATTCCGGACGCGAAGCAATATCCTGCTTGCCTGAAAACCCAACGTGAACCTGGGTCTTTTCCAGCTCACGAACCGACTGCCCCAACATTTCACGCAACGCCGGATCATTCAGGGCTGCGGTCCAAAAGGATTTCCCCACCCCCCGCGCCCCCACAACCAGCGAGGATTCCAGACGTAGGGCCTTTATATGCGCGGGAGGCACGTACATCACGCGTCGATCGGGTGTCTCACCGAAGTTCGACGCGGAAAGAGGGAGGGCCTCGATGAGTGCGTATCGAATCTCCCTGGGACAAAAATTCATGCAATCCTCCCTTCAACAAGAGCATGGACGCCTTCAAGAAAAACGCCAAAGACTTCTCGCGACCTGCCTTCATCAATTTGAGGCAACCGGGAATACAGGGAGTACAGGGCGGCAAATCCGCGATGCCAGTGAATGGGCCACGGAAAATGCGGGGCCGCCACATCGGGTTCATCGTAACTGAACCTGTTCCCAACAGGCTCGCCAGGCGGCACTTCATCATAAAGAGCATCCATGAATGCCTCCCAAGCTCCCACGCGCAGCCCCGCGAAATACTCAGCGCCGTTCACTTCCGGGATCATGGAGCCCACCACCTGGAGGCGATCGCGGATTTCGCGCGCCACCCCGGTTTGATTCCAATGCCGGAAAAGAATGCCATAGCCCGACCATGTCTGCTCACCATCAAGGGCAAACATGAGCACACTAGCGGCACCAAGATCCGTGACACAGGCCGAAGCCACCTCGTCGATACCCGCGCGCGAGTCGATCAAAACCACATCCGGTTTCCAATGCGCTTCCAGTTCGTCCAGGAGTCGATTCAACCGCCTGGACCAGGGTTCCCGCGATCCGTCGTCATGCGTTTTGGACATCCAAACCCGTCCAAGCTTGGCCACATATTCTCCTGGATCACGCCCGTGGGCCGGAGCCACGAAAATTTCTCCGTCGCGGGCGAGATCGCTTATGCCGACCATGTCCCGGAAGACGTCAGCGCCGTTGTCCACCAGATCCTCCACCAGCCAATCCGTAATTCCATGAGCCGGACGGCGTTCAGATGGAAGCAGGGAACTCGACAGCCCCGGAGATTCCAAATCAAGATCCAGCACCAAAACTCGTTTGCCGGCTTGTGCGAGGGACCAGGCCGCGACCGCCAGGGCGGTGGATCGCCCCACGCCACCCTTGATCGAAAAAAACACAAGACGAGGCGGCCCGACGGAAATCGGGGCGATGTTGGCCCAATCGGTATCCGTGGCCAAGCGATCAACCACGGTGACGCCGTCAAAATCCTGAAGCTGAAACTGAGGAGCGCCCTGTTTCACCGCATCAAGCGAGGGTTCAAAGAGGACCATGCGGTCAGCTGAAACGCCGTGTGGCCCAAGTTTCTCGGCAAGAATTCGGGAGATACCCTCAAGAATGGCGCGGGCCTCCCGATTGTCCTGGACCTGTTCGTGGACCACCAAGCGAACACGCCCAGCCAAGTCTCGGTTGACGACCATTGGCCCGATCTTTTTCAAATCCTCGCCACATTCGCGGAGCGCCTCCGCCAGTAAGGGCAAAATTTGATCAAAAAAAATGATCATATCGGTTTCTCCAATTCAACTCTGGAAAGCAAATTTCGCACGATCTGGGCTCCCTGGCGATGGGCGTCCACACGCGCTTGATCGAACTCGGATCGGCGCGCATAGCGTTGCGAGACATCCCAATCCACAAATGGATTGTTGGGCAACGAATACCAGGCTTGGCCATGACCGGACCTGTAGGTTTCGTAGCGCGTCCATATGTCAGTGACATGCCGCCGATCATCTTTGTTGGAAGGCCTGCCCATGGCGTCGATGGGCATGCCAAAAACCTGCATCAACCGCTTCAGACCGCATTCAGCCGCCATCCCGTAGAGATGATCGGCATTGGCCCATCTGGAGGCGTCATACAAAAAATTCGCGTCTTCCCAATGCCGGTGATGCGCGTCCCAAAAATCACTGATCATTCCCTTCTCCAAGCCGATCATGGCGCCACGGATGCCTCGCGAACCAAGCCTCGCTCTCAACAACACAGCAACATACCGAAATAACTAACTAGCCTCAAGACAGAGACATCCCCATGAGCGAATTCAGAACTCCACCACCGGCACGGCCCGCTCGGCCGCGCTTTCCAATTCGAAGAATTCGGCCTTGGTGAAGCCGAAGCGGCTGGCGATGAGGTTGGACGGGAAGGATTCCACGGCGATGTTCAGGTCGCGTGCGGCCCCGTTGTAGTAGCGGCGGGACAGTTGGATCTGGTCCTCGATCTCGCCCAGGGTGGCCTGGAGCTGGGCGAAATTGGCGTTGGCCTTCAGATCCGGATAGCTCTCGGCCAGGGCGATGAGCTTGCCCAGGGCCGCGCCCAGGAGGCCTTGAGCCTGGGCCGTCTCGCCCACGCCGTGGGCGTTCTGGGCCAGATTACGCAGCCGGACCACCTCTTCCAGGGTGCCCTTTTCGTGGGCGGCATAGCCCTTGACCGTGGACACCAAGTTCGGGATCAGATCCGTGCGCCGCTTGAGCTGGACATCGATCCCGCTCCAGGCCTCCTCGACCATGTTCCGCTTGCGCACCAGACCATTGTAAACGGCGATGGCCCAAGCCGCGACCACGACCACAAGCCCCACGACAACTGCAAGACCCGTCATACGTCCTCCCTGGTTGAATGAGCCCATTCTGTAGAACAAGCCCCGGCGCTTGAAAAGCCAAGCCTTGCTTTTTGCCCCGGTCCTTGCCAGACCATGCGCACCACATCACCCATACCGCGAGGTACGTATGTCCGCGTCGGCCAAAAACTGGATCATTGCCCTGTTGCTTCTCGTCTCCCTTGGCCAGGCCTGGCTGCTCAAGGATCGCTATCTGGGACAGGCCACGGGCTTTGGCGTTGCCTCCGTCAGCCTGGACAGCGCCCTGCGCACGACCATCAGCGTGGAATTCGACCAGCCCGCGCCGGATGCCGTCCGGGCCGCGCCCCATCCGGCCGTTCTGAACCCGGACGTTCCCGGCCAATGGGTCTGGGCCAACCCCTACACCCTGAAATTTCTGGCCCAAACACCCCTGCCCCTGGACATGCAGTACGCCCTGACCCTGGATGACGCCTTCGCTCAGTCCGGTCTGCGCGACAGCCGCGCCCTGGTCGTCAAGACCGGCGCGTTCAGCGTGACCGAATGCACCGTGAACGAGCTGGCTTCCGAGGCCGGGCCGGACATGGTCGAGCTGGAAGGCCGCTTGGTCTTCAACGGAGCCGTGAATCCGGAAGCCCTTCTGCCAGTCCTGAGCCTGACCGAGGCCAACGGCACGGCCGTGGAATTGCGTCTGCAAACCCACTGGCGGTCCACGAACTTCGGATTCCGCAGCGCGCCCATCCGCAAGGACACGGCCGGCCGGGCGCTGACCCTGCGGCTGGACCCGAGCCTGACCCTGGCCGACAAGACCCTGACCCTGGGCGTGGAACTGCGGCGCGAAGTGACCGTTCGCCTTGACCCGGAGCTTCGGCTCGTCAATGTCAGCCCCCAGTCGGACCTGGACCAAAACCGTGTCGACCTGGAATTCTCGGCTCCCGTGGCCGCCAGCGCGCTGCGCCGATATGTCGCGGTGGAGCCCGACGTCCAGCTTCAGATCTCGACCCACGGCAAGACCGCAACCCTGACCGGCGCGCTCCGGCCCGGTGCGACCTATACCCTGCGCCTGGGGCAGGGCCTCGCGGCCGAGGACGGAGCCGTGCTCGGCGCGCCCCAGGAAACGCGCGTGCGCATGCCGGATCTGCCGCCCGGCGTGGATTTCACGGCCAGGGGCATGTTCCTGCCCCGCCAGGGCGACGGCCTGCTTGGCCTGTACCATGTCAACACGAACAGCGTGGAGCTAACCGTCAGCCGGGTCTTTCCCAACAACCTGAGCGCCCTGTTCCAGGACTACGGCTACTCCATCTTCGACCAGGACTTCGCCGGCGACTCCGTGCCCTACCATCTGGGCAGCGAGATCTTCCGCCAAACGTATGACCTGTCCTCCCGACCCAACATCAAGGAGGAACGCACCCTGTCCATGGCCGAACTCATCCCGGACAACCGGCCCGGCCTGTACAAACTGACTCTGAACCTGCCTTCGGAGTACCGGGGGGCCACGCGCTGGGTCCTGCGCACGGACATAGGTCTGGTGGTCAAGAAAGACAGCGGCGGCTTTCTGGTCTGGGCCAATTCCATCGCCTCTCTCTCGGCTCTGCCCGGTCTGGAGGTGGAACTGCTCAGTTCCAAGAATCAGGTTCTGGGCGCGGCCCGGACCGACGCCCAAGGGCTGGCCCGCATCCCGTTCCAGCCCGGCGACGACGAGCACGGCGATCCGGCCATGATCCAGGCCAGAAGCGGCGAAGATTTCAGTTTCGTCTTTCTGGAGCGCTTCCAGATCGACACCACGGGCCTGGATGTCAGTGGAACATCCGTCGGACTCTCGGGTCTCCAGGCCTACGTCTATGGCAAACGGGACATCTACCGCCCCGGCGAAACCCTGGACGGCGTGATTCTGGTCCGGGACGGCAGGCTCGGCACACCGCCGTCCATGCCTCTGACCCTGGAGCAGCGCGACCCCCAGGGCCAGATCCTGCGCACCCTGAACCTGTCCGCGGCCGACGGCCGCGCCGCCTTCAGCCTGGACATCCCGGACTGGTCCCTGACCGGTCAGTATTCCCTCCAGATCGAAAGCGGCGGTCTGACCATCGGGTCTTACGCCTATCAGGTCGAGGACTTCATCCCGGACCGGATCAGCGTGGATATCAGCGGCGCGCCGGATGCGGCCGCGCCAGGGGCGGCCCTGCCCTTTGACGTGACCTCGCGCTATCTGTTCGGCCCTCCGGCCGCGCACCTCGCGGTCACGGCCAAGACCCGGCTGATCGCGGCCGGATTCAATCCCAAGGGTTTTGAAGGCTACGCCTTCGGCGACCCTGGCCGGACCTTCGAGCCAGTGCCCCTGCTGACCACCGAGGACCGACTCGACGCCGAGGGCCGGCGCGGCTTTCGCGTGGACATTCCGGACGATCTGCGCCCGCCCCTGGCCCTGGAAGCCGAAATCACGGCGCGGGTCCGCGAGCAGGGCGGCCGGGGCGTGGCCGCGCGGCTCCGCGTCCCCGTCCACGCCTATGCCTTCTATCCGGGCATCAAGCGGCCCGCGTCCATGGAGCTGACCCCGCGCCAGGCCGCCCAGTTCGACTATGTGACCGTCTCGCCCCAGGGCAACCAGACCGCCCACCCGGAACTGGTGGCCACCCTGTTCCAGGATCAATGGCA
>RZYB01000146.1 GCA_009930495.1 Deltaproteobacteria bacterium | reverse complement strand
GACCCGGATGGGGTCGTTGCGGGCCAAGCCTCCGGACATGCCTACTTCCCGCCCAGAGCGACCGAAGACCGACCGGCCGCGCCTTCCTGGCCAGGGCCCGGTTGCCCGGAATCCGTCTCGCCACCGTCCCGGACCGCTCCAACCCATTTCGCCGAACCCATCGCTCCGGCCGCGCGGGACCGCAGACGCCGCATGTCCTGGCTGGAAAACAACACCGCTCCATTTTCGAGTTTCAAGCACATTTTTCCTCCCTGGTCCTTCAGTTCGTGGACGCATGACCCATGGCCTTGGTCATGGTGGACAGCCCGTAACCCGGCAGCATGTGCACGGGTTTTTTATGTTTTTTCCCCAGATTTTTCAGCAACAGACAAGCCCGGTGGCTGTTGCAGTTGACTGGACACAGAACAACGTCGGCGCGCAGAAAACTGTTTTCCAAGGCCTTGCCACCACCGCGCATGTGTCCGTTATGATATTCAAAGGTGCCGCCGCGCTCCTCGACGAACTTCCGATACACCCCCTCCATGCGCTCCCGGCCGCCAACGATGAGCACCCGCTTCCGACACAGGTCAAAGTCCGGGCAGGTCGCGCAATCCCTGGATGTGCATATTCGGTCCAAAAACATCGGGTTCTTCTCGTTCATCGCCGCCTCCTTGCGTCACCCCGGAGCGGGGCTTGATTATGAAAATTAAAAACAACTAACTTTAATGCCACTAAAAAACCATTTTGTTCCCTGGGCCTCGATGACCACGGGAGCCTCTTGAAAATCATTGCCAGGCGCCCGACCCCAGACCAGGGCCACGGCTTCTGGTGTCACCGTTGCCATCCGACCGGAAACAGGACCACTCCAAACCGTCCTGACTCTTCTTCCCGGAACAAGAGGCCCCAAGGGCGGAAGCCGAAGTATCGCGCGACACTGGCCTTTGGGTGCTGGTCCGACTTGAAATTTAATTAGCCGCGCCTAATCACGAGTTCGTGTCTACCCGCGCTCCCGCGACCCTGTCAATATCCAAAGGCGTTTTTTTGTCCGTTCCGGACGGCGCGGGAAATTATCTTGTCCAGCGCCGCCCGTTTTTGCTACGGGCTGGACGTCACCTTTAGCATCACCTCTACCACCTTGAAGGAGTTATCCCATGGCGACCAAAAAAATTCTGATGCTGGTTGGAGATTATGTCGAGGACTACGAAGTCATGGTCCCGTTCCAGTCCCTGCTCATGCTGGGGTACGCGGTGGAAGCCACCTGCCCGGACAAAAAGGCCGGGGAATTCGTGCGGACCTCGATCCATGACTTCGAGGGCGACCAAACCTACAGCGAAAAACGCGGCCACAACTTCACCCTGAACAAGGACTTCGACACCGTGAACACGGCCGACTACGTCGGTCTGGTCATTCCCGGCGGCCGGGCCCCGGAATACATCCGCCTCAATCCCCGCGTTTTGGAAATCGTGCGCGAGTTCAACACCGCCGGCAAACCCATCGCGGCCATCTGCCATGGTCCCCTGGTCCTGGTCACCGCCGGCGTGCTTCAGGGCAGACAGTGCGCGGCCTATCCGGCCTGCGGCCCGGACGTGGGCTGCGCCGGTGGAAAATACGCCGACATTCCCCTGGACAAGGCCCATGTCGACGGCAATCTGGTCACGGCCCCGGCCTGGCCGGCCCATCCGGACTGGATCGCCAAGTTCGCGGCCCTGCTTGGCGCGAAAATCAGCATCTAAATTCACGGGCGGCCTTGGCCGCCCGATTTCGTTCCCGCACGTGGAGGAAAGTCATGTTCGCGGTCATCGTCGATGTTCTGGTCAAGGAAGATTTCGTGGAAGAATTCCGTGAAGCCGTCATCCGTCAAGGCAAGAATTCCCGCTCCAAGGAACCGGGCTGCCTCGCCTTCGACATTTTGCAAAGCCCGGACGACCCGCGCCGGTTCACCCTGTACGAGGTCTACACGGACGCGCCGACCTTTCACGACACGCACCGTGCCACGCCCCATTTCGCGGCCTACGCCGCCGCCACCGACCCCTGGGTGGAAAGCAAGACCATCCGCCCCCTGACCAAAATCTGGCCGAACTGATCCCCCAGGTCCAAGCTCCAGGTTGCGCGGAAAATCCACGTCGATATCGACACGGCGCGCGGTTCTGGGATATCGCTCAAAAAAACACGCGGCGTCCGAGACCGCGTCCCCGACATCCGCCAGCCCCATCCAGGAAGGACCATGGCCCCGGCACGCCCCAAAAGTATTTCCCTGACCATCCTGCGCCTCGTCGCCCTGCTGTCCGGCCTGAGCCTTCTGGCCCTGGGCGGGTTGTGGCTGACGAGCGACCTGCTCCGATTCGAGGCCGAGATGGACCAGCTCCGGGCCAACTATCTGGAAACGCGCAAGGCCGAGGTCAAAAACCAGATCGATCTTTTTCAGGCCATGATCGCGGAACACCGGGTCGATCTGGAACGCAACCTCCGACACAACCTCCGCCAGCGGGTACTCGAAGCCTGGACCGTGGCCGACAGCCTGTACCGCCACAACATCGGCCGCCGTCACAAAACAGAAGTCGCGACCATGATCCGGGAGGCCCTGCGCCCCATCCGCTACAACAATGGACGCGGCTACTTTTTCGCCACCAAACTGGACGGAACCGAGGAGCTTTTCGCCGACCAACCCCAGCTTGAGGGCGTCAATCTCCTGCACGCACAGGATCTTCGGGTCAAAACGGTCATCCGCGACATGATCGACATCGCCCGGGGGCAGGGAGAAGGGTTCATCGAATACCTCTGGACCAAGCCGAATTCCCAGGGCCGCGGGCACCGCAAACTGACCTTCATCAAATATTTCCCGCAACTGGATTGGCTGATCGGGTCCGGAGAATATGTCGACGACGCCGAGGCCGATCTGGGCCAGGAAATCCTGCGCCTCATGGAATACCACCAGTTCGGCGACAAGGGCTACATCTTCGCCTGCACCCTGGACGGCCAGTACCTGTCGGGTCCGTTCAAGGGCGCCAATCTCTTCACGCACACCGACATCAACCCCCGGAAAGTCATCGAACAGCTCACGGAAACGGCCAAGAAAGGCGGCGGCTTCGTGGAATACATCCGACCGGCTTCCAAGGGCGAGGCGGCGCACCGCAAGGTCAGCTTCATCACGCCCGTGACCCCCTGGGGATGGTTCATGGGGGCGGGAGTCAACGTGGAGGCGGTGGACAACGACATCGCCAAGCAACGCGCCCGGCTCTGGGATGACGTCCGCCAACGGTCCCTGGCCCTGGCCGTGCTCCTTTCGCTCGTTCTGGCTGGTCAATATATTCTGGCCAGATGGGCCAGCGAGCGGCTCCAGGATAACCTGGATGGCTTCATGGCCGCCTTCCGCGAGGCCGAGGCCAGCGGCGCGCGCCTCGCTCCGGAAAGCCTGCCCTATGTCGAGCTGAAAAATCTGGCTCTCTTGGCCAACGCCATGATCGAGGCCAGGGCACAGGCCGAACGCGCCCTGCGCGACAGCGAGACCCGCTACCGCCGTCTGGTGGACAACGCCCACGACGCCATCTTTCTCTTCAACCACAACGGCCAGATTCTCGATGCCAACCGGGTGGCCTGCGACCAACTGGAAAGCGGCCCGGACGCGCTGTCGAGTCTGTCGATCTGGGATATCGACCAAACAAGCTCGCCCGAACATTTCAAGGCCATGCGGCAACGATTGCATGAAAAAAACTCGGCCATGGTCGTCAGTACCTTTCGTCGCGGGGATGGATCGACCTTCCCGGCGGAAATCCATCTGACCCTGTTCCAGGAAGACGGGCGGGATCTTGTCCTGGGCATCGCCCGCGACATCACCGAGCGCCAGCACGCCGAGGAACGGCTGCGTCAGTCCGAGGCCAAGTTCGTGCATCTTTTCCAATCCTCGCCGGACGCCATCATCCTGTCCCATCTTGGCTCGGCGCGGATCACCGAAGTCAACACGGCCTGCGCCGCCACCTTTGGCCGCTCTCGGGAGGACATGCTCGGCCACACCACCAAGGAACTCGGCCTGTACCAGGACCCGTCCCGACGCGAGGCCATCCTGAAGCAGCTGGACACGGAAAAAAGCATCCAGAACCAATCCGTGGAAATCCGCCGCGCGGACGGGGCCGTCTTGACCTGCCTGCTTTCCAGCCAGGTCCTGCTCATCGACGGGGAAGAGCACGCCGTGACCACCTTCCACGACATCACCGAACAGAAAAAAATCCAGGAAATGATGATCCAGACCGAAAAAATGATGTCCGTGGGCGGCATCGCGGCCGGAATCGCCCACGAAATCAACAACCCGCTGGGCATCATCCTCCAGACGGCCCAGAATCTGGCCCTGCGCACCCGCCCCGATTTTCCCCGGAACCAAAAGGCGGCCGAGGAGGTCGGCCTCGATCTGACCCTGATGGAACGCTACATGAAGGCCCGCAAGCTGGACGTATTCATCGAGCAGATCCAGATCGCCGGGGCCCGGGCCGCGACCATCATCCGCAACATGCTCGACTTCAGCCGCCGGTCCGAGGCACACCGGGGACAGTGCGATGTGCGGTCCATCATCGAAAAATCCATCGCCCTGGCCGAAAGCGACTACGATCTCAAAAAAAGCTACGATTTCAGGCAAATTCAAATCGACATCGTCGAGCATGGGGAAATTCCGGCCATCACCTGCACCGAAACCGAAATCGAGCAGGTCGTGCTCAACATCCTGCGCAACGCGGCCCAGGCCATGGGCGCCCAACACACGAAGTCTCCGCGTATCGCCATCCACATGTCCGGCACGGACCAGGGCGTACGCATCGAAATCGAGGACAACGGCCCCGGCATGCAGCCGGAAGTCCAGCGGCGCATCTTCGAGCCCTTTTTCACCACCAAAAAACCAGGGGAAGGCACGGGACTGGGCCTGTCCGTGTCCTATTTCATCATCACCCAGGGACACGGGGGCACTATTTCCGTGACCTCCCAGCCAGGCCACGGCTCGTGCTTCACCATCGACCTGCCCACGCGACCAGAACCGATGGAAAACGAGACCCGCTGCTAGGCGGAGCAAATCCAAAACGCAGGGCCATCAAGCCCGGAACTCAAAACCCCCGCCCCGGCTCGTGCTGGTCAACCATCCCGGCCCCTGCTACACGGCCCGTCATGCACGCATCCCGATTGATTTTTCTCGGCCTGGACGGCCTGCCCTGGTCCCTGGCCCGCACCCTCTGTGCCCAAGGCCTGCTCCCCAACCTGAACACCTTGGTTGCATCCTCCGCCTGCCGGGCCATCCGGGCCGAACTGCCCGAACTCTCGCCCGTGAACTGGACCAGCATGTTCACGGCCAGTCCGCCGGGCAGCCATGGCGTGTTCGGTTTCACCCGCCTGGACCCGGCCACCTACCGCCTGGACTTCACGGATTTCAGCCATGTGCATGGCCTGACCATTTTCGAGCGCCTGGCCGAGGCCGGATTCTTCGCCAAGGTCGTGAACATGCCCAACCTGGCGCCAGTGCGGCCCATGCGGGCCATGCTCGTGGCCGGCTTTCCGGCCCAAAGCCTCACCGGCAGCGTCCACCCCCCTGCCCTGGGCGGCATTCTGGCCGACCACGACTACACCATCGAGGCCGACACCGTGCGCGGCGCCACGGACCCGGCCTTTCTGCTGGAAGAGCTGCACCGGACCCTGGCCTGCCGCGCCACGGCCCTGGACCTGCTCTGGCCGGACCTGGCCTGGGACCAGTTCTTTTTCATTTTGACCGAGACCGACCGCCTGGGGCATTTCCTGTTCCCGGCCCTGACCGATCCGCTCCACCCCTGGCGCGCGGACTGTCTGAACTTCATGGCCGCCTGGGACCGGCTCATCGGACAGGTCCTGGAGCGCTACGACGCCCTGCCCGGCCCCAAGCGCCTGCTGGTCATGGCCGACCATGGCTTCACCACCCTGGAGCAGGAGGTGGACCTCAATGTCTGGCTGCGCGAGCAAGGGCTGCTGCGCATGGCCGCCCGGCCGGCCAGCGAATGGGACGCCAGCGTGCTGACCCCGTCCACCAAGGCCTTCGCCCTTGACCCCGGCCGCATCTATCTGCACACGCGGGACCGCTTTGCCCGCGGCCAGATAAGTCGGGCCGAGGCCGAACGTCTGATCCAGGACATCGAACAGGCCCTGACCGCCCTGACCTGTCAAGGCCGACGGGTCATCCGCCAGGTGCTGCGCGGCGCGGACATTTACCACGGCCCCCAGGCCCATCTGGCCCCGGATCTGGTCCTGGTTCCGGAACCGGGGTTTGATCTCAAGGGCAAGTTCGACCGCACGCGCCTCTTCGGCCATTTCGGCCGCCAGGGCATGCACACGGCCGACGACGTCTTTTTCTACGACTCCGACGCGGCACAGGTCCGCACGCCGACCGATGTCGGCCGCCTCATTCTGGAACATTTCGGCATTTCCGCCTCGACCATAGCCCTCTGATCAATCATGCGCATCGACTACGAACACGACTTGAACCCGGCCCAATTCGAGGCCGCCACCACCGTAAGCGGCCCGGTCCTGGTTATCGCCGGCGCGGGATCAGGCAAGACCCGGACCATCGTCTATCGCCTGGCCCGACTGGTGGAATCCGGCATCTCACCGGCCGAAATCCTGCTGTTGACCTTCACCCGCAAGGCCTCGGCCGAAATGCTCGAACGCGCCCAGCATCTGCTTGGCCACCAGGGCCTGGGCGGAGTGCGCGG
>RZYB01000145.1 GCA_009930495.1 Deltaproteobacteria bacterium | reverse complement strand
ATGGCCAGCATCATGTTCACCTCGGTATCGAGCTTCATGGCCCATCACCGCCGTGGCGCGGTGGACTGGTCCGTGGTCCGGCGCATCGTGGCCGGCATTTTGGTGGGGACTTATCTCGGTTCCTGCGTGGCCGCCCGGTTGAGCACCGGCGTCCTGAAGGTGTTTTTCGTCATTTTTCTCTATTATGTCTGCTATCAGATGCTCTCCGGCAAAAAGCCCAAGCCGTCGCGGCAATTGCCGGGGATGGCCGGAATGTTCGGGGTCGGCAATGTTATCGGCGTGGTGTCGAGTCTGGTCGGCATCGGCGGCGGCACCTTGTCCGTGCCCTTCATGATCTGGCATAATATCCCCATCCATCGGGCCATTGGCACCTCGGCCGCCATCGGTTTTCCCATCGCCGTGGCCGGTACAGTGGGCTATGTGGTCAATGGCTGGGGCACTCCCAATTTGCCACCGTACAGCCTGGGCTATGTGTCGCTATCGGCCCTGGTGGCCATAGCCGTCATGAGTGTCCTGACCGCGCCCGTGGGCGTGCGTCTGGCGCACAGCCTGCCCGTGGACAAACTGAAGCGGATTTTCGCCGTGATTTTGTTTGTGGTCGGCACGAAGATGCTGATTTCCCTGTTCTGACGCGGCAGAGAGCAGTTTCGGCAAGAACAAAACGCCGTTCCCCAGGCCCACGCGGGCCCGGGGAACGGCGTTTTTGGTGTCCTGGCTGGTGATGCCTAGCGCAGGCTGATTCGCCAGCGGTCGGCCATGACCGTCTCGGGCAAGGACCAGATATGCTCGTGCAGCCTGG
The DNA here is from genome assembly GCA_009930495.1 of Deltaproteobacteria bacterium. Taxonomy (NCBI): domain Bacteria; kingdom Pseudomonadati; phylum Myxococcota; class Myxococcia; species Deltaproteobacteria bacterium. The sequence continues at coordinate 5,933 of RZYB01000145.1, read as the reverse complement.
CCATGCGTTCGGGATCGTAGAGCAATTCCTTTTTTTCCTTTTTATTCAAAACCGATGGTCCGCCTTCCTTGGCCTTGTCCAGGATCGCGTCGCGACGGGCGGCGATGGACGGGGCGAGGGTGCGTGGAGCGCGCAGAAGGTGGCGGTGAAGCAGATTCAGGCCGGGATCGATGGCGGCCCGCGCGAATCCATCCTCGGGGTCCAGGCCAAGGGCCGGGCCCCGGTTCGCGGCCAGATAGGCCTCGATGTCCTCGTGTTCACGGGGCAGACGCATTTCTTCGGGCGTGACGAACAGACGCAGCGCGCGGAAAAAACGGCCCATTCCGGCTCGGCTGGAGACCATGGACACCGGGATGGACAGCAGCAGGGCAAAGATCAGCGGGGAGCTCCACCAGAAGAATTCGCGGTTGATCTCGAACAGGGTCGCCCCCCACAACAAGGCCAGAACCGTGCCGCCACCGTGGAAGCGCAGGGCGTCCCAGAACGTGGTGCTGGAATCGTCGCGCTGCTGGGTGCCCCAACCGATGCCCAGGCCGACAAGGGTCAGGAACACGAATTTGCTGTGGAAGAGCATGCGGATGGGCGCGAGCAGGGTGGACAGGAAGATTTCCATGACGATGCTGCCGCACAGGGCGAAAAAACCGCCGAATTGTTTGCGGCGTCCTTTGATCAAGGCCAGGAGCAGAGCACAGAGCTTGGGCAGGAAAAGAACGATGGCCGTGCCGCCGAGCAGGGTCAGACCCGGCATGGGGTCCCATACGGGCCAGACAGGAAAGAGGGTTTTGGCCTGGGTGAAATAGTCCGGCAGGATCAGGGCCTCGAGCACGGCCTCGGTGGTGGACAGGGCCAGGAACAGAAACCAGAGCAGGGCCGAGCCGTAGCTCATGACGCCGTTCAGAAACAGGGCCCTGTGGCCGGGAAAAATGCCGCGCGTGAAGACCAGGCGCAGATGCTGCAGGTTGCCCTGGCACCAGCGGCGGTCGCGTTTGAGTTCATTCAAGAGGTTGGGCGGCACTTCCTCGTAGCTGCCCTCCAGGTCGTAGGCTAGCCAGACCGAATAGCCGGCCCGGCGCATCAGGGCCGATTCCACGAAATCATGGGACAGGATGTCCCCGCCCAGGGGTGGCTTGCCGGGCAGACGGCTCAGGGCGCAGTGCTTGATGAAGGGTTTGACCCGGATGATGGCGTTGTGGCCCCAGAATTGGGCGTCACCCAGGAACCAGTGGTGCAGGCCGGCCGCGTACATGGGACCGTAGGCGCGGTTGGCGAACTGCTGGGCGCGGGCGATGAGCGTCTCGCGGCCCGTGCAGGCCGGCGCGGTCTGGAGGATGCCGACGTTGCGGCGGCGTTCCATGATTCGGACCATGCGGATCAGCGTTTCGCCGGACATGACCGAGTCGGCGTCAAAAACGATCATGTAGGTGTAGTGCGCCCCATGGCGACGGCAGAAGTCGGCCACGTTGCCGCTTTTGCGTTTCAGGTTGACGCGCCGGCGGCGGTAGAAAATATGGCCGTGGGCCGAGAGAACCGTGCACAGCCGGTTCCAGGCGGCTTCTTCCTGGACCCACCGGTCCGGATCGTTGGAGTCGCTCAGGATATGGATGTCAAAACGGTCGGCCGCGCCCAGGCGTTGCAGGGATTTCCAGACGGCCTGGATGCCGGCCATGATCCGCTCCGGGTCTTCGTTGCAGATCGGGAACAGGATGGCGGTCTTGACGTGGGGGCGGATGGGGGCGTCCCGGTCGCCACGGGAGCGGCTCACGGCAAAGCGGTCGTTGCGCTTGAGCAAGGTCCAGAATCCGGCCAGGGCGGTCCAGAATCCCAGGGATATCCAGATGAACAGGGTGCAGAAGACAAAAATGATGGCCGCTTCCAGGGCCGTGGCGCCCCGGTGTGGCAACAGGGAGCCCATGACCGAGGCCGCGACCAGGGACGGGGTCAGGACCAGGATCAACAGGACCATGCGGCGACGGGCGGCGATTTTGCGCCACGGTTCGTTCAGGAATTCCCGCTTTATCGGATTTTTGGGCGCTTCCCCCTGGGATTGGCGCTGAAATTCAGGATGGGACATGAGGGCTCCGGAGGTGGGCGTGTCTTAGGAACGAAGGGGCTGGAACAGGAAATACAGGACGGCCAGAAGCACGGCGTAGAGGATGATGTCCAGGTAGGCCGTGTTCAGGATGTTGGCCGCGCCCAGCCAGAGTGGCCGCCACAGACGCATCCAGATTCGCACCCAGGGGCGGCGATCCATTTCCTCGGGGCACATGTGGGAGCGTTTCAGCTCCGGTCCGGGAATGGCCACGGGAAGGACTTCGATCCCGGCCAGGAGGTCGCGCAAGATGCGCATCCCATTGGCCGCGGCCTGGTCCGGGTTTTCGCCAGGGTTGTCGGCCAGGCGGCGCAGAGCCTCCACGGCCAGTTCGTGGCGCTGGGTTTCGTGCACAGGCAGATGGCGCAAATAGGCCGAAATGCGCACCCCGGCAGCCTCCATTCGCCCTTCGAGGATTTGGCGCGGCGTTTCGACATGGGGCGGCGGGCAATCCGGGGGCTGCGTGGAGTTTTTGGGCATGGCGGATTCCCGTCGGTTAGAGTTTGACGGCATAGCTCCACGTCTCGGTCAGGGGGGTCACGCCATGTTGGAGGATGGCCCGCATTTCGATGGTCGGGCGCTTGTCCGGAAGCACCAGCCCCAGGGGCGAGGACGAGTCGGGGACAATTTCGAATACCAGTCTCCAGGCCCCGGTGATGTCGTTTTTGTAGACGCGTTTTTCCAAAAGCTTGCCGCCGTCGCCGACCCAGACGTTGGCGTCCAGGGCCGCGCCCTCGGGCAGGTCTTCCAGTTTGCCGCCCTTGAATTCAAGCACGAACAGGCGCGATGTTTCGGTTTTTCCCTTGGCGACGCGGGACATGATGACCTTGCCCTCGGGAGATTCGACACGGGTGGCGCTGGCCCAGCGGATGCGGTAGTCGAAGTTCATGGCCTCGCCCAGCACGGGCTTGGTCTCTGGAACCCAATAACTGACCATGTTGTCGTGAATTTCCTCGGGGGAAGGGATCTGGACCAGCTGGAGGTGGCCGGGCCCCCAGTCACCCCTGGGTTCGATCCAGGCGCTGGGTCTGGACTGGTAATGGGCTTCCAGGTCCTGGTAGTTGGCATACTCCTCGTCGCGCTGCATGAGCCCCATGCCCCGGATATTGGGCGCGTTGAAGGTGTTGACGACCAGGGATTTGGGATTTTGCAATGGCCGCCACAGCCATTCATCGTTTTCGAAGTGCGCCAGCAATCCGTCGGAGTCATGCACCTCGGGTCGGAAATCATCGGTCAGACGCGGATTGGAGTTTTCGCCAAAAATGAACATGCTGGTCAGGGGCGCGATCCCCAGTTTGTCCACGGGTTCGCGCGGGAACAAGGTGGATTCGACATCGACGAAGGTTTCGGCGCCGGGCGTGGCCACGAACTTGAACGCGCCCGTGACGCGGCGGGAATCGAGCAGGGCGTAAATGGTCACGGATTTGTCTTTCTTGCCGGGTTTGATGATCCAGAATTCCTTGAAAAAGGGAAATTCCTCGCCCGAGGGCTCGGCCGTGTCGATGGCCAGGCCGCGCGCGGACAGTCCGTAATTTTGTCCCTTGGGCACGGCCCGGAAATAGCTTGCGCCGAGAAAGACAAGAAATTCATCGAGATAGCTTTTCTTGTTGATGGCGGCGTGGACGCGAAAACCGGCGTAGCCCATTTCGGCGGGGATCTGGGTCGCGAATTTGTTGCGTCCGTAGTTGAAGGCCGAGGTGTCGAAGGCCAGCCGGCTCGGCGCGTCCTTATCAATAATATTGATGGACACGGTCCGGTCGTAGAACAGACCGGGGTGGAAAAATTGGAGCTCGAAGGGGAGTTTTTCACCCCGCCAGAGACTTTTTTCCGGAATGTAGCGGATATCCCGCCAGTCGTCATAGCTGATTGTTTTCAGGATTTCCGGAACCTGTCCCGTGCCGCCGTCGAACGGTTGGGCGGCGAGCTCCTTGGCCAGGGTTCTGACGGAATCAAGCGTGAATGTATCGGCCCGGACTGTCGTGGCGTACGTGAACAGAAACAGGCTGGCCAGAAGCCAGCGCATCGCGCGCGACGTGATTATCATGGTTGTTCTCCCTTCGACATAATTCGTTTTTTTATCCTGGAGGACAAAAATCCGGTATCACCCCTTGTGCTTTTCGGGGGGCCTCGTCAAGACCCCGGAACGGGACGTGTCGGTGGGGGCGATAGATCAATTTAGACCGCCCTGGCGAGGCTGTCCATGGGTAGGAACGGAGAAAGCCGTGCAGGAGGAAATCCGTGCAGGAGGGAGCGATTGTCAGGAATCCTGGAGGCGGCGCTCCACCCGGCCCTTGGCGATGAGCTCTTCCAGGTTGAATTTGCGCACCCGGTAGCCCATCTGGCGCGGCGTGAGGTTGAGTTCGCGGGCGGCCTTGTACTGGATCCAGGCGTTGCGGCGCAGGGCCGCGACCACTTCCTGGCGTTCCGTTTCCCGCAGCGGCTGGCAATGTTCGGCCGGATCTGGCGTGGTCGTGACCGTCCGGCCCGGTGTCGCCCGCTGTTCCTGGGTCAGAAGGGGATGGATGAAGTCCGCTCCCACGGGTTTGTCATCGGTCAGGATAACCAGGCGTTCGATCAGGTTTTCCAGCTCGCGGACATTTCCCGGCCAGTCGTGATCAAGGAGCAGCTCCAGGGCTTCGGGGGTCAGGCTCAGGCCGCGACCGTATTCCCGTTCCAGGCCGGCCTGGAAGTGGTGGATCAGGCGGGCCACGTCCTCCTTGCGTTCCCGAAGGGAGGGCACGCGCACGGGAAAGACGTTGAGCCGATAAAAGAGGTCCTCGCGAAACAGCCCCCGGGCGACCTGCTGGTCCAGGTCGCGGTTGGTGGCGCTGATGATGCGGACATCGACCTTGCGCGTTTTGTTGCTGCCGATGCGTTCGAATTCCCGTTCTTGCAGCACCCGCAGCAGTTTGGCCTGCAGGGCCAGGGGGAGTTCCCCGATTTCGTCCAGAAAAATGGTGCCCAGGTGGGCATCCTCGAACCGGCCGGGCTTGGTGCCATTGGCTCCCGTGAAAGCTCCCTTTTCATAGCCGAACAGCTCCGCCTCCAGCAGATTTTCCGGGATGGCCGCGCAATTGACCTTGATGAAGGGGTGGGTTTTTCGGTCCGAAAGCTCGTGGATGATCCGGCCAATGAGGGTTTTGCCCGTGCCCGACTCGCCCAGGAGCAAGACCGTGGCCTTGGTCGGGGCCACCTTGGCCACGTGTTGTTCCACCTCCCGCATGGCCTGGCTTTTGCCCACGATGTATGGCCCATGGTTCTCGCGGGCTATCTGGTACTTGAGGGTGGTATTTTCCTGCTTCAGGGCTGCTTCCCGATCTTTGACCTTTTCGTTCAGACTCAGGAACCGCGATATCAGCGTGGCCACGACGCTCAAAAAATCCGCGTCGGCGTCGAGCTGGGCCTGGCTGGAAAACAGGCGGTCGACGCTGAGCACGCCAATGGGGCTGCCGTGGTGGAGGATGGGCACGCCGACAAAGGACAGCCGATCATGGCTGACGCGCCGCGTGCCTGTTTTATCCAGGAACAGGGGCTCCCGGGAGATGTCCGGAACCAGGAATGGCTTGGCCGCCCGGAAGATGGCGCCGGTGACGCCCTCGTCCAGGCGGTAGACGCCGCGCCGTTTTTCCTGGTCCGACAGGCCATGCGAGGTGGAAATGGCCAACCGGCCCGAACGGGGGTCAAAGAGGGTGACGGTGGCCCGGCGCATGCTCATGGTGTCGGACAGGATTTTCAGGATGGACTCCAGGGCGCTTTCCAGGTCCAGGGCCAGGTCGATGATTTTACTGATGGACAGCAGCACTTGCAGTTTGACGGAGTGGGTGGCGGTGCTCATGTCCGCGTC
>RZYB01000144.1 GCA_009930495.1 Deltaproteobacteria bacterium | reverse complement strand
GCCAAGACGTTCGCCCAGATTCTCTTCACGGCTCTTCCGGAGAACGCATGAACATCCCCGCCATTCCATCCCGCTTCGACATCATTGTCGTCGGCGCCGGTCATGCAGGCTGCGAGGCCGCCATGGCCGCGGCGCGCATGGGCATGCAAACCTTGCTGCTGACCATAAACATCGATCGTATCGGACATCTGTCCTGCAATCCAGCCATCGGAGGCTTGGCCAAGGGACATATGGTCAAGGAAATCGATGCCATGGGGGGCATGATGGGCAAATGGGCGGACCGGGCGGGCATCCAATTTCGCATCCTGAACACCCGAAAAGGACCGGCCGTGCGCTCCAGTCGGGCCCAAATCGACCGGGCGGAATACCTGAAGGTCGTGCAGGATGACATTTTCACCTGCCCCAACCTGTTCGTGCGCCAAGAAATGGCCTCGTCCATCGCCGTTCTCGACGGTCAGGTCACCGGCGTCGTCACCAGTCTGGGTGAAACCATTCCATGCCAGGCCGCCCTGCTGACCACGGGAACCTTCCTCCGGGGGCTTCTCCACGTCGGCCTCAGCAATTTCAGCGGCGGCCGGTTCGGGGACCCCGCCAGCATGGGTCTCTCGACGCGCCTCATCGAACTCGGCCTGGAACTGGGCCGGCTCAAGACAGGCACCGTGCCCCGGTTGCTGAAAAGCTCGGTCGACTATTCCGGCTTGGAGGAACAACCCGGTGACACGCCGCCGCGCCCGTTCAGCTTTGACTCTCCGGGCATCCGCCTGCCCCAGGTATCTTGCTTTGTCACCTATACCACCGAACAAACGCATGCAATCATCCGCTCCGGCTTCGACCGGTCGCCAATGTTCACCGGCGTCATCAAAGGAACGGGCGCGCGGTATTGTCCGTCCATTGAAGACAAAATCGCGCGTTTTCCCGATAAGGACCGACACCAGATTTTCATCGAACCCGAAGGGTTGAACAGCCACGAAGTCTACCCGAACGGGATTCCGACAAGCCTGCCCCTGGACGTTCAAAAGGGGCTCATCGCGTCCATTCCCGGACTGGAAAAGGCCCAAATCGTGCGACCGGGGTACGCCATCGAATATGATTATGTTCCTCCGACCCAGCTGAAACCGACCCTGGAAACCAAGGCCGTGCGCGGCTTGTACATGGCCGGACAGATCAACGGCACCTCGGGCTACGAGGAAGCAGCTGGACAGGGACTGTGGGCGGCGATCAACGCGACATTGGCCCTACGCGGCGAGCCCGAAATGATTCTGACACGAAGCCAGGCCTACATCGCGGTCCTGGTTGACGATCTGGTCACCAAGGGCACCCTGGAGCCGTACCGCATGTTCACCTCCCGAGCCGAACACCGTCTGCTGCTCCGCGAAGACAATGCCGACCAGCGACTGACTCCGATCGGACGTCGCCTCGGCTTGGTCGACGACCACCGCTGGGAACGGTTTCTGCATAAGCAAAATCAAATCGAACGGATCGCATCCGGCCTGGATTCCATCCGAATTCGTCCGGACGCCGCGACCAGGACCATGGTCGAATCCTTGGGCGGCACCATGCCGCAAAAGGCCGTCAGCCTGAAAGAACTGCTGCGCCAACCAGAGCTGTCCATCACGCACCTTGCCCCTTTGTGGCCAGGATTGTCCGACTTCGACACGGACAGTTTGGAGGAGGCGGAAATTCAAACCAAATACGAAGGATACCTGGATCGCCAGCGGGAGTTGGTGGACCGATTTCAAAAGCTGGAAGAAATCGCGCTTCCCGAAACCATGGTCTACACGGGCATTCCCGGTCTCTCTCGGGAAGTCACGGAAAAGCTGACCAAAATCCGCCCCCGGACCCTGGGCCAAGCCGGTCGCATTTCCGGCATCACTCCAGCGGCCATCTCCTGTCTGGAGATCCAGCTCAAAAGACTCGGCACGCTCTGAAAGCCAAGGCTGCGCGGCTTGATCACGCGCTCTTTCACTTCTCGAAAACATGAGGTAGACAGACAGACCATGCACACCCACATCTGTCATGATCCGGACTGGCGCAAATTTGACCACTCATGGTGCCACGGTCACCACGGGGTGACCAATGTTTGACGCCTACCCCTTGTCCGTCGACAGCCGCATCGCGGACATCGCCATTGCTTTTGGCTCGACCCGCAACACTCAAGTTTTCATGAACGCGCTCTATATTTTTGGCGTTCTGGCCCTGGTCGTCGTGATTTCATTGGCCCTCAAGCGTCTCATGCTCCTGCGGGACAACGAACCGGCCAAGATTCGCGCCCGGACATTGAAAATCCTGAACCAGGCCCTGCGCCACCGAAGCAGAATCGACGCCAGTTTTCATCCCATCGACACGGCCCGATTGGTTCTGGCCTGCGCCCTGGAAGAGGTACGCCAGGACCGCATCTCCCTTGAACTGCCCGCCGGCATTGAAACATCGAACAACTGGATCGGCCGCGAACTGGTGTGCTTCTTCCGCATTCCCGGCGAACACGGACGCCCTTTTTTCTATAAATTCATCGCCCCCATCGTCGGCGCGCGCCGTTTTGGCGACATCCATTACCTGGATCTGGCCATGCCCGATCACGTCGAGCTGGGCCAAAAACGGCGTCATATGCGCCTGGACATCCCCAAGAACGATGTCGTGGACTTCCGCATCTGGCCAGGCGTGGATGACCAGTCACCTCCCTGCGAAGCCGACCTGGACCAATGGCCGGAGCCACTGGCCATCTACCGCCAGGACATGGACTCCCAGGTATCCGTTCTGGATTTGTCCGGGGGCGGCATTCGCCTGGAATACGATCCGCGCCAGTTCCCGAACCTGAATACTTTTTTACGGCGCTACACAACCCTGTTCATGCGTCTTGAACTCATACCCATGGCTCCCAGGCTTCCCAGCGTTTATTACATGAGCGCCCGGTTGCGTACCAAACAAGAAAATTTTGAAACCGGCTCGCTCATGCTCGGCTACGAATTTGTCGAGTGTGGCCAAGCCCAGGCCACGGGTGATATCAAATGGCTCACCATCGACCCCGATCACGGCGTCGAGGACTTGGTGACCTGGATTTTCAAAAGGCACCTGGAACTTTACCGGGAACGTGAAATTGGATAGAGGCTAGACCGTTTTGCACAACAAATCGCGATCCCATGGAGGACTCTGAATTTATGGATGAGGGCTCGGACAGTCGACTCTGGATAACCTTGAAACGCTTTTTTTCCCGCAAAAACGAATGCCATCTGGAAGAGGCCATCCAGGAAGCCAAGGACGAGGGCGAGTTGCAGAATGACGAAATGTCCATGCTTCTGAATGTGCTCCAACTCGACGACAAGCAGGCATACGAAATCATGGTCCCCCGCACCGACATTGTCTGCGCGGAAATCACGGAAACAGTGACCGAGGTCGCCCGCAAGGTTTTTGAAAGCGGCCATTCCCGGCTTCCGATCTACAAGGAAACCAAGGACCAAATCGTCGGAATTCTGCACTGCAAGGAATTGCTGCGTTTTTTTGCCGGCGAGGACCAAACTCCGGCCAACCTGGAAGCCATCCTGCGTTCACCATATTTCATCCCGGAAACCAAAAACGTCAAAAACATCCTCCTCGATTTCCAGACCAACAAACAGCACATGGCCATTGTTCTGGACGAATACGGGGGCACGGCCGGCCTGGTCACCCTGGAGGACGTCCTCGAGGAAATCGTTGGCGATATCGAGGACGAATACGATCCCCCGCGACCCGAGGAAATCCAGCCTCTGGAAGCCGGGGCGTTCCTTGTTTCCGGCCGGACCAGCCTGGAAGATCTGTACGAGGAATGCGGCATCCGACTTGAATCCGACCAGGTCGAAACCCTGGGCGGCTATATCAGCGAACAGCTCGGCCGCGTCCCGGAAACCAACGAATCCCTCGCCATTCAGGACTATACGTTTTTGATCAAGGAAGCAGATGTCAAACAGATCCAATGGGTTCTCGTTTCCACCCCCACGCTTGATTCGTGATTTCCCCGCCCGCCTCCCCGTTGTTCCCATGATCCTGGCCCTGCTTGGGGCCTGGTTCGGATTCGCCAATCCGATGCTGCACGTTCCAGCGGCCATCGTGTTGTTGCCCATGGCCCTGATCATGGCCGCGACCAATGCCCAAACTGGTCGAGAAGCCGCCCGGCTGGGTTTTCTGACCGCCCTGCCGGCCTACTCGGCCGCACTGTACTGGCTGGCCATCCCCGTCCATGATCACGGTGGCCTGCCCTGGATCTTGGCCCTGCCCTGTCCGGTTTTGGTCGGCGCGGTTCTGGCGGCCTATGCCAGCGTCTTTTGCGTCCTTTCGCACCGCGCCAAAAAGGCGGACCATGTTTTGGGATCCGTCTTTGCCGCCGCGTCATGGACAGGCCTGGAGCTGGCGCGCAACACCCTTTTGACCGGCTTTCCCTGGCTGACCTTGTCCTCGGCCCTATCCCCCTGGCCCTGGGCCATCGGTCTATCGGCCTGGATTGGAGCCTTTGGGCTGTCCGGAATACTAGTCGGTATCTGTCACGCGCTTGTCATGGGGCGCGGTCCCTGGAAGCTCGCGGCCATCCCGCTGGCTGTTGTTTGCCTCCTGCCGGCCATGGTCCGCCAGCCTGCTCCCCCCTCGAACACGGCATCGGCCGTCTTGATCCAGGGCAACATCGATCAGGGCCAGAAATGGGAACCCAAACTGCAGTCGTCCATCCTGAAAACCTACCTGGACCTCAGCCACGAAGCAGTGGCCGCGCATCATCCGGACATCGTCGTCTGGCCGGAAACCGCCATGCCGTTATACTATCAGGACGGAGGCCCCTTGGCCGAAAGCGTGCGGGCCACGGTCGACGCCCTGAACACGCCCTTCATGATGGGATCCCCGGCCTATTCCTCGCCGCAGGGCAAAAACCAGCCCAAATTTGTCCTGCATAACCGAGCCTATCTCCTGGATGAAAAAGGCCAAACGCTCTCCTGGTACGACAAGGAACACCTGGTGCCCTTTGGGGAGTACGTCCCGCTGGGACAATGGCTCCCCTTCGTGACCAAGCTGGTGCCGGGAGACTATGAATTCAGGCCGGGGGCCAACTACGCGCCCCTTCGGACCGGCAAGCTCTCCCTGGGGACCCTGATCTGCTACGAGGCCATTTTTCCGGAGCTCGCCCAAAAAAGGGTCGAACAAGGGGCAAACGTCCTGGTCAATATCAGTAACGACGCCTGGTTTGGACATTCCTCCGCCCCCCGGCAACATCTCCACCTGGCCATCCTGAGGGCCGTGGAACAAAACAGATCCATTCTCCGGGCCACGAACACCGGCATCACGACCTTTATCGCCCCCACGGGCAAGCTGCACGAACAGTCCGAACCGTTCGCCCCGAATTTTCTCCATAAGGGCGACATCCCCCTCTTGACAGGCACCACCTTTTACCATGACCATTTTCAACTTGTTCATTGGTCGTTTTTGGCCCTGATCGCCGGACTTTTCCCGGTGGTCGGCCATTCCAGAAAGTACCATCCCCACAAATAATCCGAGATCATCATGCTGCAATATTCCGAGTTGAAGACCCAGGCCAATCAATTGGACGAAAAATTCCAGGAATTCTGGAGGCGGCTTTGACCTGCGCGGACACAAGGAGCGCTTGGCCGAAATCGAAAAGCAACTCTCGGCCCCCGGCGCCTGGGACAAGCCAGACCTGCTGACCCCGGTTCTCCAGGAAAAAACCCAGGTTTCCACCCAGGTGGAAGAATGGGAAGAACTGGCCCGCGCCCATGCCAATATGCAGGAATGGATTGAACTGGCCAGCGAGGAGCAAACCGACGACATCCTCGCGGCCCTGGAAGAAGCCTTGATCGACATGGACGCCAAGCTCGAGTCGGCCCAAATGCGGACCCTACTCAGCGACCCCGAGGACATCAGCGAGGCCATTCTGGAAATCCATCCTGGCGCGGGCGGCACGGAATCCCAGGATTGGGCCGAAATGCTGCTGCGCATGTACAGACGCTTCGCGGAACGACGGGGATTCAAAATCGAACTTCTGGATCTGCTGCCCGGCGACGAGGCCGGAATCAAAAGCGTGACCCTGCATGTCCACGGCTCCTACGCCTATGGCCAACTCAAGGGTGAAAAAGGAACCCATCGCCTGATCCGCATTTCTCCCTTCGATTCCAGCGGACGCAGGCACACCTCGTTCGCCTCGGTCGATGTCTACCCCGAGGCGGGCCAGGACATCGAAATCGAAATCCGCGACGAGGACATCCGGATCGACATCTTCCGTTCCAGCGGTCCGGGAGGACAGTCCGTCAACACAACGGACTCGGCCGTGCGCGTCACGCACCTGCCAACCGGACTCGTGGCGCAGTGCCAGAACGAAAAATCCCAGCATAAAAACAAGGAGGCCGCCCTCAAGGTTCTCAAGGCGCGGCTGTACGAGCAGGAACTTCAAAAAATCGCTTCCGAACGCCAAGCCGAGTACATAGCCAAGGGAGCCATCGCCTTTGGCTCGCAAATCCGGACATACACGCTTCAACCCTATCGTCTGGTCAAGGACCATCGGACCAGCACGGAAACCAGCAATGTGGACGCGGTCCTGGACGGAGCCATCGATGCCTTTATCCACAATTATCTCCTGCACCTCCATGCGCGAAGCTGACCTGCCTTCGAACGAGGCCCTGCTGGCCGAGCTGGACGCCTTGGAAAAGGAACTCCGCGTCGACCCTGGCAGTGGCGAGGTATCGGCCCTGGTCCCAGGGCAATCGCATGAAATTTCCCTTGACATACCTCTCACTCGGTCAGGCATCTTCGTGCCCCCACTTCAAATCGGAGGTACGTATGGACACGAGCACG
>RZYB01000143.1 GCA_009930495.1 Deltaproteobacteria bacterium | reverse complement strand
GGCGATTTCGCCCAGGACCTCTATGTAGTGGTTGATGTCGTCGATTTCGGACGTCGCCAGCAGGGCGTCGAGCAAGTCCGGAACCAGGGACTCCAGGCGTAGCTCGCCGGCCATGGAGACATAAACCTGCCGGTGGGGTGTTTGCGGGTCGCGCAGGGCCTGGGCCACCAGACCGGGTTGGGACAGTATTTTTACGGCCAGGATTTCCCGGACCACGGGCATGTCCAGGGTCAGGCTTTTGTGCTCGACGAGAAATCGGGCCAGGAGCGGAACCGCGAATTCCGGGGCGGCGTCATGAAAGGCCATGATGGCCTGTTCCCGCGCGTTTTTGCCCACATGCTCCAGGTGGGCCAGGACCAGCCTGGCCTTGATGGCGTCTTTTTTGGCGATGTTGTCCCGGATTTCGACAAGGAGATGGTCGGCTTCGTTCATGTCATGCTCACAGTTTGGGGATGAGCGCGGTCAGCAACCCGCCCAGGGCCGCGCTGGATTGCCGGGCCTGGGCCAGGATTTCCTCGTGGGAGGTGGCGGCCATGCAGTCCGGAAGATTTTTGTTGGTCAGACAGGAGATGCCCAGGATTTTGAGGCCCATGTGATGGCCGACAATGGCCTCGGGCACGGTGGACATGCCAATGGCGTCGGCGCCCAGGATGCGGTACATGCGGGTCTCGGCCGGAGTTTCCAGACTTGGGCCGGCCACGGCCACGTACACGCCGCGCTCCACCCGTTGGCCATTGGCCCGGGCCGCGTCCAGGGCCTTGTTCCCGAGGACCGGACAATAGACTTGGGACATGTCCGGAAAGCGTGGTCCCCAGGCGTCCTGGTTGGGGCCCGTCAGGGGATTGGCTCCCATCATGTTGATGTGGTCGGTCAGAAGCATGAGTCCGCCCGTGTCGAAGACCGGGTTGAGCGCTCCGGCCGCGTTGGTCAGGATCAGGTTCGAGACCCCCAGGAGGGCCAGACAGCGCACGAACAGGGTGACCTCCTGGAGGGAGTAGCCTTCGTAGAAGTGAAACCGACCGGAAAGAACCAGCAGGGGCGCCCCGCCGAGCTCGGTCAGGAACAGCGTGCCCGCGTGTCCCAGAACGGTTGATACCGGAAAGCCCGGAATTTCGGCGTAGGATGCCTGGAACCGGATGCGCGCGGGATCGAGCCAGGTTCCCAGTCCACTACCCAGGACCAGGGCTGTCCCGGGAATGGCGGGAAGGGAACGGGACAGCCAGTTCGTGGCTGTTTCAATGCGCTGGTGCAGGGTGGTCATACGCGATCCTTGGGAGTTGGGGTTGATGCGTGACGGGATGGTGTCCGAGAAGAGTGGTCGAGCTCGTGGTCGTGGCCGTCATGTTTTCCATAAGCGATCCCGAGCGGATAGCGCAACTCCCGATCGGCTCGGGCCGGGCCGGTGGCGCTTGTGGGGCAAGGGTTGCGGGCTTGACATTAAGAATATAAGCGGAAGCGGCTTTGCGGGCGATCCAGCCCGTTTTCCACAAACCGACCACGAGGAAAGGCTGAAATACACATATGAACAAACCCAGTGAACAGAAAAAACACAAGGTGCTTATCGCCAACCGGGGCGAAATCGCCATTCGGATCATGCAGGCTTGCCGCAAATTGGGGCTGGCCTTCGTGGCGCTTTTCACCGAGCCGGACAAGGACAGCGACCATTGCGCCCTGGCGCGCAAACTCGGCGGCGAGGAGTCCCTGTACCGCGTCAGCTCGTATCTCGACGCCAATGAACTTTTCGCCGTGGCCGACGAGTCCGGAGCCACGGCCATCCATCCCGGTTACGGCTTTTTTTCCGAGGACTATCGTTTTGCCCGGCGGGTGGCCCAGCGCGAACGCAAGCTGATTTTCATCGGCCCGTCCTGGCAGGTCATTCGCGAACTCGGCGACAAGATCAACACCAAGCGCCTGGCCCGCAAGCTCGGCGTGCCCACTGTGCCCGGCTCGGACAAACCCGTGACCGACGACCTGGAAGCCGAGGCCATCGCCAAGTCCCTGTTTGAATTCCAGAAGGAACAGGGCATCAATAATCCGGTCATTCTGGTCAAGGCCTCGGCCGGCGGCGGCGGCATGGGCATCGAGGAAGTCCACGATCTGGACAAGTTCCGCAGCACCCTGCGCCGCATCAAGAATTACTCCAAGCGCCAGTTCCGGGACGAGGGCGTGCTCATCGAGCAGCGCATTTTCGACTTCAACCATCTCGAAGTCCAGGTGCTGGCCGACCGTTCCGGCCAGCATCCGGTTCATTTCGGCACCCGCAATTGCTCGGTCCAGTCCATCGGCCGGCAGAAGCGCATCGAGGTCGCGCCGGGCTTCGATCCGTCCTCCCTGCGTTACGCCTTCGACGCCAGGAAGGTGTTGGAGGATATCACCGAATACTCCCTGCGCATTGCCCGCGAGGCCGGCTACGACAATATCGGCACCTGGGAATGGATCGTCAGTCCCACGGGACAGCCCTTTTTGATGGAGGTCAACACCCGTATCCAGGTCGAAAACGGGGTGTCGGCGCGCATTGCCACCATCAAGGGCAAGGGCGACGTGGACCTCATCGCCGAGCAGATCCGGGTGGGCCTGGGCGCGCCCCTGGGCTACACGCAAAAAGATATCAGCCTGGACGGGGTGGGCATCGAATACCGCATCATCGCCGAGGATCCGGACAACAAGTTCGCGCCCTGGGTCGGCCGTATCACGCGCTACGGATGGCCGGAGCACCCGTGGCTCAAGCTCCATACCCAGGTCCCCACGGACCGCGCCTACGAAATCCCCACGGACTTCGACCCCAATCTGGCCCTGGCCATCATCTGGGGCAAGGATTTGGCCGAGGCCAAGGCACGGGGCGTGGAATTTTTGAATTCCCTGATCCTGGTCGGCGAGAACGCCGCTGGCGAGGCCCTCAAGTCCAATATCGAATTCCTGAAACGCAAGACCGAGGACATCCTGGTTTTCTAGGGACATCCTGGTCCACGGCCGGCCATGACTGGCTCGAAAATATTGGTTAAGCGCTCAAGCGACGTCGGGAATCCGGCATAACATCAAGCCCGCGAGGCATTTTCGCACTGATATGGATATCGAAAAACGCATCCAAGAACTTCGGGATCGCCTGAAGTACATCCAGGACATCTTCGGTCCCGATGACAATAGCAACGTGGCCATGCTCGAGGCCAAGCTCGGGGAATACGTGGCCCGCGAGCCCGGTCTGCCCAAGCAGGAGGCCGTGCGCCAGCTCAAGACCCTGGAGGAGCTGTTCAGCTTCCTGGAACGCAAGCTGGAACGCGATCTGAAGCCCATGAACAAGGTCCGTATTGTCCGCCATCCCCAGCGTATCTGTCTCAAGGACATCCTGGAGAACGTCTACGACAACTATACCGAGATCGGCGGTCAGGACGACTACAGCATCGATCCCAGCATGCTCATCGCCCGGGCCTACATCACCCGGCGCCGGGGCAAGAAGACGCACAACCAGGCGGTCATGGTCATTGGCCAGGAAAAGGGCCACGGCCAGGAGTTCCGCAACGGCGGTTCGGTCAAGCCCTGGGGCAACGCCAAGGCCCTGCATTACATGAAAGTCGCCGAGACCGAGAACATCCCCATCCATACCTATGTCTTCACGCCGGGTTCCTATCCCATCGAGGATTATCCCGGCGCGGCCCAGCAGATCGCCCGGAATCTGTATGAAATGGCCGGGCTGAAGGTGCCGGTGGTGGCCGTCATTTCCGAGGGCGGCTCCGGCGGGGCCGAGGCTATCGGTCTGGCCGACACGCGCATCATGATGTCCCACGGCTATTATTCGGTCATCTCGCCCGAGGGCGCGGCGGCCATCGAGGGCCGGCTGCGCGGCGGCCAGCGGGCCGAACCCAAGCTCATCGAGCGCTGCGCCGAACAACTCAAGATCACGGCCGACGACAACCGGGCCATGGGTTACGTGGACTGGAAGATCTCCGAGCCGGATCTGGGCGCCAGACCCGAGCATTACGATTTCTTCCGCAAGCTCAGGAAGTCCGTCATCGCCTCCACCGACGAGATCGTCCTCAATGTGCGCGGTCTGCGTCTGTTCCGGGCCATCGCCCTGAAGCGGCGCAAGGGCGCCGACGTCTACGTGCGTTGGAATCTGGACGCCCGCGCCAAGGAGCGCCTGGTCTGGATGCGCTATATGAAATACCGCAAAATGGCCCAGGACGCCTATCTGGACAAACGCCATTGGCTGAGCCGGGGCAGCGAGTCCGTGGGCGAGCTGCTCACCTCGCTGTATTCGTATTTCCGCTACGATTTGTTCGGGAAGCAGCACAAAAAGGTCACGGAACTGGCCGAGGACGTGCATGCCGAAATGCAGGTCGTGGTCGGCCGCTCCAGCCGGTACTGGAACGCGCTCATGTCCAAACTGCCGTTCACCAAGAACAAAAGCGACGTGAACAAGGAAGGCCTGACCTCCCTGTCGGCCTGGGATGACGGCGAGCAGAACAACGGCAAATGGCAGTATGTCAGCCCGCAGGCCAAGCAGGATCGGGCCGTGACTTGTCCCAACGCGGCCGTGCATGGCTGCCTGGATCAGTGGGCGCCGGATTTGTTTGGGGAATGGGCCGGGGTGTGTAGTTTTTGCGGGCACCATTTCCCCATGGAATATCAGTGGTATCTGCATAATATCTTTGATCCGGGTTCCATTTACGAGGTCTTTTCCGAGATCGAGTCCGCCAATCCACTCAAGTTCGACGGGTTTGACCTCAAGCTGGACGAGGCCAAACGCAAGACCGGGCATAAATGCGGCTGCATGACCTTCGAGGCCCGCATCCAGGGCACGGCGGTCATGGTGGCCCTGTTCATGGGTGCGTTCCGGGGCGGCAGCGTCGGCGCGGCCGAGGGCGAAAAATTCATCCGGGCCATGGAGCGGGCCCGCAAGAAACAATTGCCTTTTCTGTCCTATGTCCACGGCACGGCCGGCATCCGCATTCAGGAGGGCGTCAACGGCGTCATCCAGATGCCGCGCTGCACCATGGCCGTGCGCCGCTACACCGAAGCCGGCGGCCTGTATCTGGTTCTCTACGACACCAACTCCTACGCCGGCCCCGTGGCCAGCTTTTTGGGCTGCTCGCCGTATCAGTTCGCGGTGCGCTCGGCCAACATCGGCTTCGCCGGTCCGGGCGTGATCAAGGAAACCACGGGCATGGACATTCCGCCCAACTATCACAACGCCTTCCAGGCCCTGTCGCGCGGACATATCCAGGGCATCTGGGATCGCCGCGAAATCCGCGACAATCTGGTGCAGTCCCTGCAGACCATGGGCGGCCGCAATCTGTATTACCGATAGGAGGCAGACGTGATCGATGTGAAAGAATTGTTGCGGGAGCTGCGCGAGGAACCCTACGAGAAGATCATCATCCGCGCGCCCCATTCCGGAAAAGTGGAATTCGTGACCGGCGATGTGGGCGCCCAGGTGGTCGGCCCCAGCGGAACCTGGAAGGAAAAGCCCGGCACCCTGCTTGTCCGGCTGGAACGGGAAAAAAACAAGAAGCCCATCTTCGCCCCGCAAAAGGGCGAGGTCATGGCCTTGGCCTCCCTGGACAACGGCCGGTTTGTCCAGGCCGGCGAGGAGCTCATGACCATCCGGCATTATCTGACCCGCGAGGAAGTCATTGCCCGCATCCTGCGCCGGTCCCTGTCCTTGTTCCCGGCGCCGGAAAAGGGAAAATATTATTTCGTTCCGGACGTGGATATCAAGGTCAAGACCAAGGGCAGCCAGACCGTGCATGTCGAGGAAGGCATGGAACTGTTCATCTTGTCGCGGATGAAGCGGGAAACCGCCGTGCGCTATGTTGGGCCGGCCGGGATCATTTACGCGGTCTATTTTGAAAGCAACGACTCCGTGGACCGGGACAGTCCGCTCATCGGCGTCTGCCCCGAGAACCAGCTGGGCCAAATCCAGGAGGTCGTGCGCCGCGTCCAGACCGACTGGGAGGAGCGGGACTGATGGGCCGCGTATTGCAGGTGCGGGTGTCCGCGTTTACCTACAGCGAGGACGATGTGCGCAAGGCCTGGCCCGTGTTGTGGCGCTGGGCCTTCGAGGAGACCAAGCCGGGCTTTCCCCACGAGATGAAGGGCGTGCTCGAACTTGTCAGGGCCTTGGAGGACCTGTATCGGTTCGGAGACATTCCTTCCGCCTTGCGCGAGGTGCTGGAAAAGGATCTGCCTCGGGCCGTGCGCGGTGTCGAGGCCTTGGAACAGGAGCTGGGGAACTGGAATGCGCGCGGCGCCAATACCGCCACGGACGCCATCGAGGACAGCTTGACCGAGTTGGAAAAACATGCGCCCAAACCATGATCGGGCCATAACCGCGAGGAGATGACATGGCAGGGAGTCTGAATAAAGTGATGTTGATCGGCCGTCTGGGACGTGATCCGGAAATCCGTTATACCCAGTCCGGTCAGCCCGTGGCCAATTTTTCCATTGCCACGGACGAGACCTACATGGGCAAGGACGGCCAGAAGGTCGAGAAGACCGAGTGGCACAAAATCGTGGTCTGGGGCAAGCAGGCCGAGTTTTGCGGCAATTATCTGGCCAAGGGGCGCCTGGTTTATATCGAGGGCAAGATCGAGACACGTAAATGGCAGGACCAGAACGGCCAGGATCGCTACTCGACCGAGATCAAGGCTGATCGCGTCCAGGGCTTGGATTCCCGCCAGTCCGAAGGCGGCAGTTATGCCCCGGCTCCGCAATACCAGGGACAGCAGCCCCGGCAGAATGCCGCCCAGGGCGGCGGCCAGTACGAGGACGAGCCCATGGGCCCGGCCTTTCCGTCCGAGGCCAGTGGCATGGATGACGTGCCGTTCT
>RZYB01000142.1 GCA_009930495.1 Deltaproteobacteria bacterium | reverse complement strand
TTTTTATTCCTTTTTTTCTTTGGAGTTATTGTCTTGTCTAAGAACATCTATGTTGGAAATTTGTCCTGGTCGACCTCTGATTCTGATCTGCACGCCATGTTTTCCCAGTATGGCCAGGTCAGTTCCGCCCACGTCATCGAAGACCGGGAAACCGGCCGTTCCCGTGGCTTCGGCTTCGTGGAAATGGACGACGAAGGCGCCCGCAAGTCTATTCAGGCATTAAACGGCACCGACTGCCAGGGTCGCACCCTGAAAGTCAACGAGGCGCAGCCTCGCGAGAGCCGCCCCCGCTACTAAGCGGCTTGCTTGCTCGATACAGCCCGTCCTTGGACGGGCTTTTTTTTGGCAAAAATCAAACCAAACTTCGCAAAAAATGACCACAATTGCCTAATGCACGATGGGCGCGGGCTGGCCGCCCACTTCCTCGCGCAGGGCCGCGACCTTGCCACGCAGATAGACGGCCACAAGATCGCCCATGTCCGCGTCCCGGGAGTGCTCCAGAGCGTAGCGACGCAGGTCTTCTTCGCTTTCCTTTTCCATGCGTTCCGATTCCATGAACATCAAAAAGACCAAACCCAGGGCGGCGTTGTTTTCGACGCTGCCATCGCACAGATGCTGCAGCTGTTCATCGGGAATGGTTTCAAACAGACGATCGGCGAACTGGTTAATCCATTTCGTGTACAGGTCGGGCATGAGGTCCGGGATGAGGCTGGCCAATTTCTCGGCGGTTTCGGCGGTGATATTGGGCATGGTCACCACGAAATACTCGGTCAGGGCTTCATGCCGACGCTCGGCGCTATTGGAGAACTTATCGAGGATAATCAAAAAAATATGCGCCCGCATCTGGGCTTGGGTCAGGGACATGGTCACACTCCAAAAGGAATCAGGCAGCCCGGGTCCTCGGCCATGGCGGCCATGACAATGCGCGCACAGGCCTCGGCATCGGAACGGGCATGGTGATGGTCGAGGTCGAGGCCAAGAAAGCGGCACACGTCCGGCAATTTGGTTGGTCGGAGGTTCCAGAGTTTGCGGGCCAGATCCACGGTGCACACAAAGGGCAGACGCGGCGAAGGCAGGCCCGCCATGGAACAGCAGGTGAGCAAAACGGAGCTATCAAAACGGGCATTGTGCGCGGCCAAAAAATCCACGCCTTCCAAAAAATCGGCGTTCTCGATCCAAAATTCCCGAAAACTGGGACTATCCTTGACATCGCGCCAATGCAGACCGTGAACGCGGACACAAAATGGCGAAAATCGAGACCGAGGCGGGCGGATCAGCCCATAAAGGCTATCCTCGATGCGCCCATCCCGCACCTTGACCAGGCCCACGGCGCACGCGCTGTCCCGTTGGGAATCAGCGGTTTCGAAATCAATGGCCACATAGGATCGGGGTGAACGCATCTCAACAAATACGGGGCAACTGTTCACCTTCAAGCATATCCATGAGCCGGGTTCCACCCAGGGGTGTTTCCAGAACAACCTTGCCCGGATGATCGGCCCGCACTTCGCCAATCCGGGTTGCGTCATGTCCCAAGGGGTCGGCGCGCATGATGCTTAGGGCTTGGTCCGCGTACCGAGCTGGCAGGATGCACAAGAACTTGCCTTCATTGGCCAGATACAGGGGGTCCAGGCCCAGGAAGGAACAACCGCCGCTGACTTCGGGCCGGACCGGGATGTGTTCCTCGAAAATGCGGCACTCCACGCCGGACTGGCCTGCGATTTCATTGAGCGTCGTGGCCAGACCGCCACGGGTTGGATCGCGCAGGACGTGCACCTCGGGGATCGCTTCCAGCAGGCGCACGATCAGATGATTGAGCGAGGCACAGTCCGAAACCACGGGGGCTTCGAAGGACAAGCCCTCGCGCTGGGCCAGGATGGCCAGGCCGTGATCGCCCATGCATCCGCTGACCAAGATGGCATCACCGGCTGCGGCCCGGTGTCCGCTCGGCGCGTCGGGCACGAACACCTCGCCGATCCCGGTGGTGTTGATGAAAATTTTATCCACCGTGCCCCTGGGCACGACCTTGGTGTCCCCAGTCACGACCTTGACCCCGGCCTCGCTGGCGGCATGCCCCATGGACGCGACGATTCGCTCCAGATCAGCCACGGCCAAGCCTTCCTCGATGATGAATCCGCACGTCAAAAAACGGGGACGGGCTCCAAGCATGGCCACGTCATTGACCGTGCCATGCACGGCCAAGGCGCCGATATCACCGCCCGGAAAAAAAATCGGATCGACGGTAAAGGTGTCCGTGCTCACGGAAATGGGGCCGGAAACATCCAGAAAGGCGGCATCGTCGAGACGATTCAGATACTCATTGCCCAAATACTTCAAAAACAACCCCGTGATGAGCCGATGCGAGGCCTTGCCACCACTGCCCTGGTCCAAAAGAATGCGTTCTTCAGACATGAGTCGTCCTTATACTGAATATTTGTAATAGGCCGCGCAGGAGCCTTCGGTGGACACCATGCACGGGCCCACCGGAGAGGCGGGCGTGCAGGCCGTGCCAAACAGCGGACACTGATTGGGACCAATTTTGCCCTTGAGGACATCGCCGCACCGACAGCCCTTGATCTCGGGAACGTCCTTGAGCGTCAGGTCGAAAATGCGCATGGCGTCATGGTCCGCGTATTCGTCGCGGATGGCCAGACCACTGCCGGGTATCAGGCCGATGCCACGCCAAAGGGCGTCGGTAGGGGCGAAGACCTCGTCCATGACCGCGAGTGCCGTGGTGTTGCCCGCGTCGGACACCACCCTGGTATAGGCATTGACCACCTCGGCCCGTCCCTCGCGACGCATGGTCACGAACAGATGCAGGGCCTGCAGGATGTCCAGGGGTTCAAACCCGCCCACCACGGCCGGAATGCCGTATTTTTCAGCCAGAAAAAGATAAGGACGCACGCCTATGATGGCCGACACATGGCCCGGCAGCAAGAAGGCCTGCACCTTGAGCTCTGGATCTCCGGCCAAGGCCTCCAGGGCTGGCGGAACCAGCTTGTGGAACCCGAGCACGGAAAAATTAGCGAGTCCCTGCTCCCGGGCGACCCGCATGGTGGCGGCAATGGCCGGAGCCGTGGTTTCGAAGCCGACACCCAAAAAGACGACCTTGTCCCCCGGATTGTCCTGGGCGATCTTGAGCGCGTCAAAAGGGGAATAGACGACCTTGACCCGCGCCCCGGCGGCCTGGGCCATTTTCAGGGTACGCTTATCCGGACCGGGAACGCGCATCAGATCACCGAACGTGGCGATGATGACATTTTTTTCGGCCAGGTCGAGAAACGCCGCCACCTCGCTATCGTGGGTGACACAGACCGGGCAGCCAGGACCGGACAGATGCACGATCTTGTCCGACAAGAGGGAGCGCACTCCGCTGCGGAAGATGGACACCGTATGCGTGCCGCAAACCTCCATGAAGCGTAACTCGCCATCCAATTCCGCGTGGATTTGTTCCAAAACCGCGCGGCACAGCTGTGGATCCTTGAAACCGTCAAACAAGTTCAAGATTCAGTCCTTCCTCGAAAAGTTTCAGCGTGGCGATGGCTTCGTCGCGGTCCAG
Organism: Deltaproteobacteria bacterium; assembly: GCA_009930495.1. Lineage (NCBI taxonomy): Bacteria > Pseudomonadati > Myxococcota > Myxococcia > Deltaproteobacteria bacterium. The sequence continues at coordinate 3,279 of RZYB01000142.1, read as the reverse complement.
CCGGGTCAAGGCAAACCCGGCGTGCACGATAACGTAATCACCCACGACGGGCGGTTCCGAAATCACGTCCAGGCGTACATTCTGGCGCACGCCACCAACCTGAACTTCGGCGTTCTTGCCATCAATCTTCAATATTTCCATGGGAATCGCGAGGCACATGACACATCTCCCGCTTTGCAATTTGTCAACGGTGTTGCTAAATCCCCGCCTGTTTCGTGTCAATGAACTCTTTCCCGCTTCAGGACCCGCCCATGTCGCACACCGCCCTCGCCATCGCCCCCGCCCTGGAACGCATCGCCGTCACGCCGAGCGGCACGGTCCCCACGGACGCGCAATGCCGGATGTGGTGGGACAAATATGCCATGTTCGATCACATCAAGCTGCATAGCCAGAAAGTGGCCGACGTGGCCACGGCCCTGGCGCTCCTGGCGACAGCCCGAAATCGCGCCGGCACGAATGCCACGACCTTTGTCCAAAGCGTCCGGGCCGCGGGGTTGCTGCACGATCTGGGCAAGACCTATTCCATCCAGCACGGCGGCAACCACAGCCAGCTCGGCGCGGCCTGGGTCATGGAACTGACCGGCAATCCCGCGCTTGCCCAGGGTGTCATCCATCATGTTCATTGGCCAGGCGAACTGGATCCCAACATCTTTTTTCTGCCCCTGGCCATTATTTACGCCGACAAACGGGTCATGCACGACCGGTTGGTTGACCTGGACGAGCGCTTCGCCGATCTGTATGCCCGCTACGGCCACACCGAGCGCAGTCGGGACCTCATCGCGGTCTCCCACGCCCAGGGCAAGGAGCTGGAGCGTATCCTCAGCACATTTCTCGGAGAAAATCTGCATGCGTATTTTACTGATAGCTGGCGGCTGGTCCGCCGAGCGTGAAGTGGCCCTGAACGGGGCCCGCCAAATTGAAATCGGCCTGACCAATCTGGGCCATGATGTCACCGTGTTCGACCCGGCCCGGGATCTGCGCGGTCTGGCGACAGCGGCCCACGACCAGGAGTTCGCCTTCATCAACCTGCACGGTTCGCCGGGCGAGGACGGGCTGGTGCAAGGCCTCCTGGAACGGCTCAACCTGCCCTACCAGGGGGCCACGTCCAGCGCCTCCCTGCTCGCCCTGAACAAGGCCGTGTCCAAACAACTCTTCGAGGAGGCCGGACTGACCACGCCGGACTGGGAATTCGTTCCGGCTTGCCATGTCGCCAACTGGCGGCCGCGCCTGTCCTTTCCCCTGGTCGTCAAGCCCAACACCGGCGGGTCGAGCATCGGCGTTGGCCTGATCCAAACCGAGGCGGATCTGGAAGCGTTTCTGGACAGACCGGAACTTGCCGGACTGGACTTGGTGGTCGAGGAGTTGATCCCTGGCCAGGAACTGACCTGCGGCGTGCTCGAAGGCGAAACCCTGCCGCCAATTCTCATCCAGCCCAAACATGGCGCGTTTTTCGACTACGAAAGCAAATACATGGCCGGAGCCTCGGAAGAAATCTGCCCCGCGCCCATTCCCGGGGAACTGACCCGAACCCTGCAACGTATGGCCCGCGCCGCCCACGACGCCCTGGGTTTGACCGACTACAGCCGGGCCGACTTCATGGTCCGTCAGGATGGCACGCCCTTCATTTTGGAGGTCAACACCCTGCCCGGCATGACCGCCACCAGTTTGCTTCCCCAGGAGGCCCACGCCGTGGGACTGTCCTTCGAGCAACTTCTGTCCCGCCTGATCGAACTCGGGCTGCGCAAAAAACGCCCGTGCAGTTAAACCGGCCGGGCCTTGTCCTCTTCGGTCTCGCCTACTCCCTGCTGTGGGTCCTGGCCCTGCCGATCCTGGCTCTTTCCAAGCGATTGCGGACCGGATGGCGCCAACGCCTGGGGTGGGACACGCCACCATCGTGCGATATCTGGATCCAGGGCGCGTCCGCCGGAGAATGCGCCCTGGCCGCCACCCTGCTGGGTAGTCCGGAATTCACGCGACTGGCTGACTCCAAACCCGTGCGTGTTCTGGGCACGTCCTGCACGTCCCAGGGGCTCGATGTTCTGAGCGCGGCCGCGATCCATCCCCAGACCACCCTCCACGAACGATTTTTCCCGTTCGACCTGCCCGCCCTCATGGCCCGCACGCTCCGCGCCGTCCGGCCCAAGGTGGTGGTCCTTCTGGAAACAGAAATCTGGCCGGGACTGCTCCTGGCCTGCGCACGCCTGAAAATCCCCGTTATCGTGCTCAACGCCCGCATGACTCCGGCTTCCCTGGCCGGATACCTGGCCCTGCGCCCCGTGCTCGCAAGGCTGGCGCCAGACCGCGTTGGAGCCATGGCCAAGGACGACGCCCGGCGCTTCGCGCTGATCTTTGACCCGGACCGCGTCACCGTGACCGGCAACATCAAATTCGATCGGGCCGCGGATGCCCATTTCCGGGAATCAGACGCCAATCCTCTGCGCGGGCTGATCCCGGCCCGTGTCCCCTTCCTCGTTCTTGGCTCCGTGCGCGCCGAGGAAGAAAAACCCGTGCTGGAATTGATCCACGCCCTGCGCGCCGCGCGACCAGACTGCATCATCGGCCTTTTTCCCCGCCACATGCACCGCTGTCCGACTTGGCGCGAGCGTCTGGCCAAGGCTGGCATCGCGACCCGAAACCGATCCTGCCTGGATGACCCTGCTTCGCCAGGAACAGTCCTCGTCTGGGATAGATTCGGGGAACTGGCCCAAGCCTACGCCCTGGCCCATCGCGCCTTTGTCGGCGGCAGCCTGGCCCGTCTGGGAGGACAAAATTTTCTGGAACCCCTGGCCCAAGGGGTGCTCCCGGCCATGGGACCACACCTGGACAACTTCGCCTGGGTCGGAGAAGAAATTTTCGCGGGTCTGGCCGAGCGCGAGGCCGATCCCGTCCGGCTGGCCGCCATTCTCCTGGCCCCGGCCCCGCCTCGCGCCGAGGTCCGGGTCCGATTCCAGGCTTATGTCCAGGCCCGCCAAGGCGCGACCGCAGCCAGCTTCGCCCTTCTCGATCCATACCTTTCCCAGGAGTAACCATGCCCGAGGTCATCGCCATCATCCCGGCCCGGTACGCCAGCACGCGTTTTCCAGGCAAACCACTGGCCCTTATCAACGAGTACCCCATGTTCTGGCATGTCTGCACTCGCGCCGCGCGCTGCCCGCTCATCACGCGCGTGGTCCTGGCCACGGACGACGAGCGCATCCACGCCAAGGCCAAGGAACTGGACGTGCCCGTGGTCATGACCAGCCCGGATCATCCCAGCGGCACGGACCGCGTCCTGGAGGC
>RZYB01000141.1 GCA_009930495.1 Deltaproteobacteria bacterium | reverse complement strand
CTGGCTGGACGCCATGTTCACCTCGGTCTCCGCCACCTGCGTCACGGGACTGGCCGTGGTCGATACGGGGGCGACCTTTTCGACCGTCGGCCTGATCGTTCTGGCCGCCCTCATCCAGATCGGTGGCCTGGGCGTCATGACCTACACCAGCCTGGTTTTTTACATGTGGCGTCGGCGGGTTTCCATGACCGACCGCATCGCCGTGGGCCAGTCCCTGCTCAGTGACCCGGCCTTCCATCTGGGCCGATTTCTGAAGCAGATGGTTCTGGTCTGCCTGTGCGTCGAATCCGCCGGGGCCGTGGCCCTGCATGTCTTCAGCCTGGGCGGGATCGACTGGTTCAGCGCGTTTTTTCATGCCATTTCCGCCTTCTGCAACGCCGGCTTCGCCCTGTATCCGGACAATCTGATGGGATTTGCCGGTAACGTGCCCATCAATTTTGTGTTCATGGCGCTCATTGTTCTGGGCGGAATCGGCTTCTACGTTCTGGTCGAAGTGCCCGGATATCTGCGCGCCCGGCTGCGGCGTCGCGGGGACGCGCGTCTGAGTTGGCAGAGCGCCGTGGTTGTCCGCACCAGTTTTTGGCTCATCGTGGTCGGCTGGATGATCTTTTTCTGGACGGAATTTCGGCAGAACGGAACCCATGTCTTCATGACCCTGCTCCAGACCCTGTTCCAGTCGGTCACGGCGCGCACGGCCGGATTCAACACCATGGACATCGGAGCCATGACCGACACGGCCCTGTTCGTCATGATTCTGCTCATGGTCATCGGCGGCTCGCCGGCCTCGTGCGCCGGCGGCATCAAGACCACGACCCTGCGCGTGCTGCTGTCTTTTGGCGTGGCCCAGATCAAGGGCCGGGAACAGGTGGTGGTCGATGGCTACGGCGTGGATTTTTCGACCATCAACAAGGCCATGACCCTGTCCATCATGGCCCTTGTCCTCATTCTGGGCTCGGTTTTCGTGCTGACCATCACCGAGGGCGCCAACATTTCGCATCAGATGGTCCGGGGCAAGTTCATCGAGCTGTTTTTCGAGGCGACCTCGGCCTTTGGCACCGTGGGCCTGAGCACGGGCCTGACGCCCCACCTGTCCGCGCCGGGCAAGATCGTCATCATGGCGCTCATGTTCGTGGGCCGGCTGGGGCCCATCGTCTTTCTGACCATGCTCCAGACGTGGCAGACCAGGGAACATTTTTCGCGTGCGGAAAAAAGCATGCTCATCGGGTAGGAGGGCTTATGGAAAAACGGGAATTCGGCATCGTCGGCCTGGGCAAGTTCGGCATGAGCCTGGGGCAGGCCCTGCGCAGTCACGGCCAGGTCGTGGTCGGTGTGGACAGCGACCCGGACAAGGTCAAGGCCGCGTCGGAGATCCTGACCCAGGCCTATCTGGCCGAGGCCACGGACAAGGTGGCCCTCAAGCAGCTGCGCTTCGCGGATTTCAGCGAGGTCATCGTCAGCACGGGCGGGTCCATGGAGGCGAGCATCCTCATCACGCTTTTCCTCAAGGAACTGGGCTGCCGTCGGGTCACGGTCAAGGCCATCAGCCGGGATCACGAAAAGGTGCTGCGCAAGGTCGGAGCCGACGAGGTCATCTTTCCGGAACGTTATGCCGCCGACCAGCTGGCCGCCAAACTGGCCGTGCCGGGCCTGATCGACTATCTGCCCCTGGGGCATAACGTTATTCTCAAGGAAGTCGAGGTTGACCGCTGGGCAGCCAAGAGCCTGCGCGAGCTTAATCTGACCAACGCTTTTGGCATCCAGGTCGTGGCCGTGAAGGTGGCTGGCGAGAAAAATTTCACCTTCGTGCCCCGCGCCGACCGGCCCCTGCAACGCGGCGATGTTCTGGCTGTTATCGGGCGCGGCGAAAATTTGGTGGATCTGGATTCCTGAGAGGAGGGCTGTCATGCGCGTACAGATCGATCTTCCCGAATACTGGTTGTTCCGGACAACGCTTGCCGTGCGGGTCGGGGACATCAACTATGGCGGTCATCTGGGAAACGACCGGGTGCTGGCCCTGGCCCAGGAGGCACGGGTGCGCTGGCTGGCCGAGCTGGGCCTGTCCGAGGTCGATGTCGGCGGAGTGGGCCTGATCATGGCCGACGCGGCCGTGACCTACCACCGCGAGGCGTTCATGGGCGATGAGCTGCAAATCGCCCTGGGCGCGGCCGACGTGCGCCGTTCCAGCTTCGACCTGGTCTTCTGGTTCAGTCGCCTGGATGACGGCGAGGAGATCGCCAGGGTCAAGACCGGCATGGTCTGCTTCGACTATGGCGCGCGCAAGGTGGCCCGGCTGCCCGCGGATTTCGCCCGTTGCCTGACGCGGGACGCATGATGCGCTGCCGGATCGCCCACAAGCTGTTCTTGTCCGACATTCCCGAGCCCATCAAAGTCCAGATCGTGGCCGATCTGACCGTGGAAAATCCAAAATGGCTGGAAAATCTGAAGATGGGCCGGACCAACTACAAGGTTTCCCGGCATCTGAAATTTTTTTCCACCCGCACGAACGGCGGCCTCATCGTTCCGCGCGGCTACGGCGAGCAGCTGGCCCGGATCTGCGCCGGGCACGGCGAGACCGTGGACTATGAGGACGACCGCCGGGTATTGCCGGACGTGGATTTTCGGTTCAGCGGGGAACTGCGTCCCTATCAGGACCAGGCCTGCGCCCGTATGCTGCGCCGGCGTTTCGGCACCCTCTGCGCCCCGACCGGGGCGGGCAAGACCGTGTGCGGCCTGTATCTCATCGCCCAACGCCGCCAGCCCGCGCTGATCATTGTCCATACCCGCGATCTGGCCATGCAGTGGGTGGAGCGCATCGAGCAGTTTTTGGACATCCCGGCCCGCAAGGTGGGCATGATCGGCGGCGGCCGGGACAAGGTCGGCGAGGCCGTGACCGTGGCCACGGTCCAGTCCGTGTACAGCCGGGCCAAGGAGCTCAAAAAGCGCATCGGGCACATCGTGGTCGACGAATGCCACCGCGCCCCGAGCCGGACCTTTACCGCCGCCGTGACCAGTTTTGACTGCGCCTATTCCCTGGGCCTTTCGGCCACCCCGTACCGCCGCGACGGCCTGACGCAACTCATTTTCTGGCACATGGGCGAGATGCACGCCCGTGTCGACCCCGAGGCCTTGATGGACAGCGGGGCCATTCTGCGTCCGGAAATCCGGGTCCGGGAAACCAGCTTCACGACGGAGCGCGATGCTTCCGAGGAATACGGGCGGATTATCGCCGACCTGACCGAGGACGCGGCCCGCAACACGCTCATCGTCGATGAGCTGGCTCGGGAAATTCAAGGCGGCCAGGGCGTGAGCCTCGTGCTGTCCGACCGCAAGAGCCATTGCCGCGCGCTTCAGGAACTGTTGCTCGCACGGCATGGCCTTGATGGCGTGGAACTGACGGGAGACACGCCGCTGCCTGAGCGCAAGCGGCTGGTGGAGCGGATTCAGACCGGAGGGGTGCGGGCGGTTTTCGCCACGGGCCAGCTCATCGGCGAGGGGTTTGACGCCAGCAACCTGACCACGCTTTTTCTGGCCACGCCGGTCAAGTTCAGCGGACGGCTCGTGCAGTACCTGGGCCGGGTGCTGCGGCCGGGAGCCGGAAAAGTTCAACCAAGGGTTTATGATTTCGTGGACAGCCGGGTCGGCGTGCTGGAGGCCGCGGCCAGGGCCAGGGCCGAGGTCTATGCCGGACTCACCACTTCCGGTTCACGTAACGGATGACCAGGAAGGACAGGATGGCGATGACCACGGCCATGCCCGCAAGCAGGCCGAAGATGTTGGTCGATTTGCCCACAAAGCGGAGCAGGCCCATGGTCAGCACCCCGACCACGCCGCCGATCCAAAGCCAGATGTGTTTATTCATGGGTGTTCTCTCGAGTGTCAGATGAGGCAGGCGCAGCTTTGTCCCGTGCATCAAGGCGGTCACGAATCGCCAATGCCTTGTCGCGATTGCCCGTGGCCGCCAGTGCCCGGAATCTGGTTTTCAAACGCAGGGCTGCCGTGCCGGAAACATGGTTTGGGAAGTTCATGGGCATGTTTTATGTGCTGCCATCATCCCGCGCAAGAGACCGCGTGCTGCCCGTCCTGCCGTACGTTCCCGCTTGAGTCCCTTTTGTCCCTTGTATAGAGCCTCGCCCATGCGCTCCTCCTTGTCCGATTTTCTGAAAACGCCCCTGGCCGTTGGCCGCGCGACGCTCGATTCTCGCCTGGTGCTCGCGCCCATGGCCGGGCTGGGGCATGTCGCCTTCCGTGAGGTTCTGGCCGGATTCGGCGGCTTTGGCTGCATGGTGTCCGAAATGTGCAACGCCCGCGCCGTGCCCGGCGAGAACCGCCATGTGTCGCCGGTTTTTCGTTGGCGCGACGAGGAAGCGGGGCGTTTGGCCATCCAGATTTTCGGCGGCGAACCCGAGGCCATGGCCGCGGCCGCCCGGCGCATCGAGGCCGAGGGGCTTTTGGGGGTGGACATCAACATGGGCTGCTCGGTCGCGGCCCTGTGCAAGAAGGGCTACGGAGCCGCGCTGCTGAAAGACCCGGAGCGCGCCGTGGCCATTGTCCGGGCCGTGCGTCGGGCCGTGGCCTGTCCGGTCATGGTCAAGTTTCGCAGCGGCTGGGAAAACGCGCCGGACCTGGCCGTGGATCTGGCCCGGCGTTTCGAGGACGCGGGCGCGGACCTGTTGACCTTCCATCCGCGCGTGGCCCCGGACCGCCGCTCCCGGCCGCCCAAATGGGCGCACATCGCGGCCGTGGTCCGGGCCGTGTCCATTCCCGTTCTCGGCAACGGTAATGTTTTTTCCGTCGCCGACTGCGCGCGCATGCTGGATGAAACCGGGTGCGCCGGGGCTGCCATCGGCCGCATGGCCATTGCCCGGCCTTGGATGTTCGCCGAACTGACGACTGGTTTCGCGCCTGATTCGGATATCTTCGAGACAACAGCCCTGGCCGTCATCAACCGCGTCTGGACCCATTTCGAACCCACCCGCGCCATCAAACTGTACAAGAAATACGCCATCTATCTGGCCGCCAATTTCGTCTACGGCCACAGCCTGTGGCCCGCCCTGGTCCGGGGCGGGACGCGGGCCGAGATGGAGGACAACGCCCGGCGTGTGCTGGGCCCGCGTCCCCAGGTCGCGACCACTCCCAACGCCTTTTTGTTCACCGCCTGATGGAAATCCTGCTGGCGCATTACGGACTTCCCGGACTCTTTGTCCTGGCCTTTCTGGCCGCGACCGTGCTGCCCGTGGCCTCGGAAGGGGCCGTGGTCGCCCTGGTGCTGGCCGGGGTATCGCCCTGGGCCTGCGTCATTGTGGCCACAGTGGGCAACACCCTGGGCGCGATGACCACCTGGGGCCTGGGGCGGTGGGGGAGCGAGGCGCTTCTGGCCCGCGTGTTGGGCCTGCAGGAGTCCCGGCGTGTCCGGGCCAGAGCGCTTTTTGACCGCTACGGCGCGTGGAGCCTGCTGTTGGCCTGGGCGCCGATCATCGGCGACCCGCTGTGCGCCGTGGCCGGACTGTTCGGCTTGCGTTTGTCCCGCTTCCTGCCGCCGGTGCTCGCCGGCAAGCTGGCCCGTTACGCGGTTCTGGCCTGGCTGTCGGTGTGATTCTGCTGCGCGAGTACTTTTTGTCCGGACTCTCGCCGCGCATTCCAACGCGTGCGCGGGACCCAGAGAACTCCCAAATTATTCCTTATCCCACGTACGCGGCCCATACCCATGAGAGCGGCATGACCAGCAATAATGCCGGAATCATGTTGGCGATGGGGAACTGTTTGATGCCGCAGATACGCAAACCAGTGGCCAGCATGATCAGCCCGCCGCAGGCCGAAAAATCAGCCAGCATGTCCGCGGTGGTCAGCGGCATGATCAGCGCCGCGCCGAAGTAGAGACTCGCCTGGACTGCAAGCTGTGGGAGCATCAAGACCGCGACGGTCATCCCCATGGTCGATGCGAAAATGGGGGCCGTGAAAAAATCCAGAATGGCTTTGACGATGAGCAGGGTCGGATCGCCGGTCATGCCTTCGGTCATGGCGCCATAGACGCCCGTCCCGCTGACGCAGAACAGGACGAGAAGCGAGACGAATTTGTCGAGAAATTCTTCCTGGCTGATGCCGGTGGCGGGCTTGGCGAACTTTTCCATCCATTTCTTGGAACTGCCGGCCGCGTTTTGGATCATTGTTTCCAGTTGGATGAGCTCTCCGAGCAACGCGCCGACAACTAGCGCCAGGACCACGGGCGCGAGAAATTTGACCTTGACGATCATGGCCACGCCAAGCCCCATGGACGCGCAGCCAAAGACCATGGGCATGCGCTGTTTGAGGGCGGGCGAGAGTTTGGGGCCGAGCAGGGCGCCCATGGCGCTGCCGACGATAAGCGCCGCGCCGTTAACGAGAGGACCGATCATGGTTTTTCCTTATGATGCTGACGCGGGAACGGGTCGCGCGCATGGATGGCCGAAGCCGACTGGACGGGCGGCTTCGGAATTGATGCTCTGCCCGAGATGAAGGCGAGCGCAGCGGGCGTTAGTGGCATGACCGTGGAAGGCTATGTCGTGAAGCCGAACTCCGTCTCGCATTTGGTGTAGAAAACGCGCAGCCGGCTTTCCTTGATGCGACTGAAGAGCCGGTCGCTTTCATCCGGCGTCAGGGCCAGGACAACCAGCAGCGGCCGGTCCTCGAAGTCGAAATAGTTGTCGGAATGAGAGCGTCCGTCATGACCAAAGCCTTCGCTGCCCGGCATGAGCGTGGCCCCGCCAATGCCCAGCCGTCTGGCCGTTTCGACGATCCAGGTGGCCACGGGCAGCCCGTCGTGCTCGCGTTTTTGCTGAGTGAAAAAAGTGACCTGATAGCCGTTCATGCCTTTATCCTTCCATGGTTTCGCGGCCGTGCAGCAGCCGCTCGCGCGTGACGGATCGCGCTTGGCGCGTCTGTTACAATCCCTTTTTCGGATCGAAATCCTGACCC
>RZYB01000140.1 GCA_009930495.1 Deltaproteobacteria bacterium | reverse complement strand
GAACGAGGCCGCCAATGGTCTCAAGAACGTGAAGTATTCCATCGCCATGGCCCGGACAGGCGAGGTGGATTCAGCCACGTCTCAGTTTTTTATCAACACGGCGGACAATGAGTTCTTGGATCACGGCGTGCGCGACTTTGGTTACGCCGTGTTCGGCAAGGTCGTCGAGGGGCAGACCGTGGTCGACGCCATCGCCACGTCGTACACGACCACCAAGGGCATGCACCAGGACGTGCCCTTGGAAACAGTGGTCATTACCAAGGCCGAAGTGCTTCCGTGAGCGGGATGGGGATGCAATGAAAAAGGGCGGTCCTTACGGGCCGCCTTTTTTTTATCGGAGCAGATCGGGCAAAATGGTGATGATTGGCGGGAACAAGGTCAGAAGGAGCAGGCTGGCCAGGAGCGCGTACAGATAGGGCAGGCAGGCCTTCATGACTTTTTCCAGCGGAACCTTGGTGATGGCGCTGGCCACGAACAGGTCCAGGCCCACCGGCGGGGTGATGCAGCCGATGGCCAGATTGCAGACCATGAGCACGCCGAAGAACAGCGGATCGATACCCAGACTCTTGGCCACGGGCAGGAAGATGGGCGTCAGGATGACCACCGCGCCCGAAGCGTTGACCATGGTGCCGATGATCAGCAGCAGCACGTTCATGGCCAGAAGGAAAGCAATGGGCGAGGACGTCAGGCCGGCCACGAAGGCGCCGACATGGTGCGGAATCTGGAGGTTGGTCAGAAGCCAGCCAAAGACGTTGGCCGCGCCGACCAGGAACATGATGATGGTCGTGCCGATGACGGCCTGGAAGATGATCTTGGGGAAGTCCTTGAATTTTAGCTCTTTGTAGATGAACATACCGACAAAGATGCCATACACGGCGGCCACGGCCGCGGCTTCGGTCGGGGTGAAGATGCCGCCGTAGATGCCGCCAATGATGATGACCGGGGTCATCAGGGCAAAGAAGGAGTCCTTGAACGACACCCACACGGCCTTGACCGAGAATGTTCCGTCCGGTTGCAGGCCGTTTTTCTTGGCCAGCCACCAGCTGACGAGCATCATGGACGCGCCCATGAGGAGGCCGGGCAGAAAGCCGCCCACGAACAGGTCGCCGATGGAGGTGTCGGCGATGACGCCGTAGACGACCAGTGTGATGGATGGCGGGATGACAATGCCAACCGTGCCGCCGGCGGCCACGATGCCCGTGGCCCAGTCCCGGCCATAGCCTTTTTTCTCCATTTCATTGACCATGGTCGAGCCCAGGGCCGCCGTGGTCGCGGCCGAAGATCCGGAAATGGCCGCGAAGAACATACCCGAAACGGCCACGGCCTGGGCCAATCCACCGGTGAAGGAGCCGACCAGGGCCTGGGAGAAGTTGACCAGCCGGGCCGTGACGCCGCCGGCGGACATGAACGATCCGGCCAGCATGAAGAAGGGCACGGCCATGAAGGAAAAGGAATCGACGCCCGCGTACATCATCTGGGAGACCATGACGAGGGGCATGTTCATGAAGAAATAAAGAACGGTCGCCGCTGCCAGGCACAGGGCAAAGGCCACGGGCACACCCAGGGCGGTCAGACCGAGAAAGACCAGAAGCAGGGTAAGTTCCATGCTATTCCTCCTGGCTGTTGGCGCGTTTGCCGAAATTTTTGACGATGCGGATGGTGTCCTTGAGCAGGTACAGGAGCATGAGCACGCTGCTCACGGGGATGACGACATAGACCCAGCTCATGGGAATATCCAGGCCGGGCGCGCGTTGAAAGGTCATGATGGAGGTCATCTTCCACCCCTGGGTCAAAAGCAGAATGATGAACACATAGCCCGTGGCATTGATGATGATGTCCAGCACGGAGCCAAGGGGCGTACCCTTGAATTTGTCGGGCAGAAACTGCACGGCCAGGTGTCCGCTTTCACCCATGATCAGGGCCGAGCCCAGGAAGACGACCCAGACGAACAGAAAACGGGCCAGTTCCTCGGACCATTCCGGCGTGTAGCCAAAAAAATAGCGGGTCATGACCTGGGCGAAAATGATCACCAGCATGACCGACATGGCGGCCACGGAGAATCCGTAGAGGACCGTCCGCACGCCTTGGAGAAGTTTGTCCATGGAGTTCTCCTTGTTGTCAGAAGTGGCATGGCCGCGACTGGTGGCGGCCTGTAAACACCTCGCCCCGATTTCGGGGCGAGGATGCGAGGGCGGGTTTAGTTGGCCAGGGCCAGAATCTTGTCGATGTTGTCCTGCCCAACGGTGTCGGCAAAGGCCTTCCACACGGGCTGGGTCGCATCCATGAAGGGCTTGCGATCAACTTCGATGACCTCGATCTTGCCCGTGGCCTTGATCTTGTCCCAGTAGGCATTGTCTTCCTTGGTGGACAGGTCGCGCTGCCAGGCCACGGCTTCCTTGGCGGCTTCCTGGATGATGGCTTTCTGGGCGTCGGACAGTCGGCCCCAGGTGATCATGGAGATGAGCACTGGTTCCGGGGCGTAGGCGTGGGCGGTCAGGGAGGCGTATTTCTGGACCTCGAAGAAGCGCTTGGTGAAGATGTGGGCGCTGGGGTTTTCCTGGCCATCGACCGTGCCCTGCTGCATGGCGGAATAGAGCTCGCCAAAGGCCATGGGCGTGGGCGAGGCGCCCAGGGCCTTCATGGTTTCAATGTAAATCTTGTTGGACATGACCCGGATTTTGAGGCCCTTCATGTCGGCCGGAGTTTTGACCTCGCGCACGTTGTTGGTCAGATGGCGGATACCATTTTCCATGTATCCCAACAGTTTCAGGCCCTTGGACTCCAGCTCCTGCCCCAGGTCCATGCCGACCGTGTCCAAGGATTTGTAGGCGTGGGCACGGTCCTTGAAGAGGAAGGGCAGATCGAAAATGGACATCTTGGGCTGAAACTGGCCCAGGTCGGCGGTACCGGTCAGGACCATGTCAATGGTGCCGTAGATCAGGCCTTCGGTCATGTCCTTCTGGCTGCCGAGCTGGGAGGAGGGGAAGACCTGCACTTCCATGTCGCCCTTGGATTTTTCGGCCACCAGTTTGGCGAAATAGTCCGCTCCCTGGGCGTAGGGATGGGTCGGTTCGGCGATGTGCCCAAGCTTGAGCACGGTTTTGGCGAACGCGGGAACGCAGAGGCTAACGGCCAGCAGAACGACTGCGCACATGAAGAAACGTTTCATGACTCCTCCTGAAAATGACGTGTGCGGCGCGGATGCGCCAAAACAGGACCTCTAGGTTACTGTTTGGGCCATTACAGGAAAATGTCGATGAAAGCCATTTGAAACACAAAAAAACAAAAGGCCTATTTTGAGAATTTTGATCATTATGATCATGGCGCAATGCCATGGTACGGTGGCTGGCGGGATTTACGATCGGAAATAGCGGCGTTCGGGCCGGCCCACGCTGCCATAGATCACGTCGGCGAAGAGCACGGATTCGGCGATGAGAAATTCCAGATAGCGTCTGGCCGTGGACCGGCTGACACCGATGATGTCGGCCACTTCCTCGGCGCTGCGGCCCGTGTTTTCGGCCGGGGCCTCGAACACGGCACGGACCTTGGACAGGGTCAGACCGTCGATACCCTTGGGCAGGTTGTGTTGCGTTGCGGATGCGGCCCGAGGCGCGGGATGGAGCAGGCTGTCCACGTCCTGCTGTTCGATGGTGCTACCGCCGCGCAGGCGCTCGCGGTAGGCGCAGAATTTGGTCAGGCATTCGTGGAAGCGTTCGGCCGTGACGGGTTTGATGAGGTAGTCGAACACCCCGCCGCGCACGGCCTCCTTCAGCGCGCCGACTTCGCGCGCGGCCGTGATGAGGATGGCGTCTATTTCCAGGTTCTTGGCCCGGATTTCGCGCAGCAGGTCCGTGCCGAGGCCTTCGGGAAAATAGAGGTCGAGGAGCATGAGATGCGGTTCCAGGGCCTCGGCCATGTCGCGGGCGTCGTCCAGACGGTGGGCCACGCCGACGACCTCGCAGCCCGCGACCCGTTCGGTGAAACGGCGGTGCAGATCCGCGATACGGACGTCATCCTCGACAATGAGCACCCTGGTCTTCATCCTTCCTCCTTGGGAATGATCACGGTGAAGAGCGCGCCGCCCAGGTCGCCGCGGTTGACCATGATCTGTCCGCCCATTTCGTCCAGGCGTTGTCGGACCAGATAGAGTCCCACGCCGCGCCGTCCAAGGCCCTTGGACGAGACGCCTTTCTCGAAAATGTGTTCCTGCCGGTCCACGGCCACGCCGGGTCCGGAATCCTCGACCTCGAAGACGATATCCGTGCCCAAGTCCGTGAAGGACATGTCCACCCGGCGCGCGCCGTCCGGCTGCTTGACCACGGCCTCGAAGGCGTTGTCGAGCAGGTTGCCGACAATGGTCACGATCTTTTCCTGGCTGATCCTGGCCGGTACGTCGGCCATGGTGCTGTCCCGGTCGATGCGGAAATCCACGCGCAGCTCCTTGGCCCGGTTGTACTTGCCGAGGATGATGGCCGCAATGACCGGGTGAGGCACGGCCTCGCCCAGGAAACGGATGAATTCCTCGTACCCGGAGGACTCCGTGGCCACCAGGTCCAGGGCCTCGCGGTAGGCCTCGATCTGGATCAGACCGGCGATGGTGTGCAGCTTGTTGGAGTATTCGTGGGCCTGGACCCGCAGGAGTTCCGAATATTCCTGAACCCGGGCCAGTTCCGCCGCCAAACGTTCCAGCTCGTCCTTGCGCCGGAAGCTGGCCACCACCCCGCGCACGGCTTGTTCGTGAAAGACGGGCACGATGTTGAAGATGAGCTCCTGGCCGCCCACGGTCCGTTCCTGGTCGAATTCGGCCTGGCCGCTGTGCAGTGCCTGGCGCAGGCCGACATCAGGGATCACTGTTTCCACCGGCTTGCCGGCGAAGCGTTCGTCCAGGCTCAGTCCGGCGTAGCGGCGGGCCGCCTGATTGCAGACCCGGATGTTGCCCTGGTGGTCGATGGCGATGACGCCCTCGCGGATGGTCTGGAGCACGGCCACGCGCTCCAGATAAAGACTGGTGATCTCGGCCGGCTCCAGGCCCAGGGTCATTTTCTTGAGACGCCCGGCTATGATGATGGCGCTGGCGATGCCGACCAGACTCATGCCCACGATGTACATGAGCGGCTTGTCCAGGTGACTGGAGATGGACTGATGCACTCCCTCGCTCAGGTAGCCCACGGACACGAAGCCGATAATGTCTCCCTCGGGTCCGAAGATGGGCGTGAAGCCGCGCAGGGAGCGGCCAAGGGTGCCCATCGCTTCGGAGACATAGGATCTGCCCTCGCGCAGGGCCGGACCCGTGTCGCCGCCGACAAAGGTCTGGCCGATGCGTTCCGGAACGGGATGGGAGTAGCGTTTCTCGGTGTGGTCGCCGACGACGATGAAGGACGCGCCGGTCTGGGCGCGGATGGTTTCGGCGAGAGTCTGGATTTCTCCGTGTGGGTCTCCGGCCAGGAGGGCCGCGCGGATGGTCGGCATTTGGGCGATGGCCTTGGCCGTTTGCAGGGCGGTTTGTCCGACCTGCTCACGGAGCATGTCCTCGGCCAAGCCGGAAATGACGTGCCAGCTGACCGCGATTTGGAGCATGACCAGGGCCAGAACCATGTGGATAAGATGGCCCTGGATGGTTTTGGGCTTGAGCCAAGCGGCCAGGGAGGGCCAGATTCGTGCGTTGTCCGCGTACATGGACGGGTTGTGGCAGACGGCGCCGATGCTGGCAAGAAGGCTAGGTCCCGAGGTAGGCGGCCAGAACCCGGTCGTCGTCCAGCAGCGCCTTGGCCTGTCCATGGGCGGCGACCTGGCCGGATTCGAGGACATACCCACGGTGGGAGTGGGCCAGGGCCAGCCGGGCGTTCTGCTCGACGAGCAAGATGGTCATGCCTTGGCTGGTCAAGCGGTCCAGGATGGCGAAGATTTCCTCCACCACCAACGGGGCCAGGCCCAGGGACGGTTCATCCAGAAGCAGCAGGCGCGGCGAACTCATGAGCGCCCTGGCGATGGCCAGCATCTGCTGCTCGCCTCCGGACAGGGTGCCGGCCAACTGCTGGCGGCGCTCGCGCAGACGGGGAAACATGGCGTAGGACCGCTCCAGATCGGCACTGATGCCGGCGGCGTCCGTGCGGATGTAGGCTCCCAGGAGCAGGTTGTCCTCCACGCTCTGCTTGGCCAGGACCTGGCGGCCTTCGGGGCAGTGGGCCAGTCCGGCGCGGACGATGAGATCGGGCCGCAGGCGGGTGATGTCCGCGTCGGCGAAGCGCAGGCTGCCGGCCGCGGCCCGCGCCAAGCCGGAAATGGCGCGCAGGATGGTGCTTTTGCCCGCGCCATTGGCTCCGATCAGAGTCACGACCTCGCCCTGGTCCACGTGCAGGCTGACATCGCGCACCGCCTGGACGGGCCCATAGCTGACGCTGACGTGATCAAGGGCGAGAAGCGGCATGGTTTCCTCCAAGATAGGCGTCGATGACGCATTGGTCGCCGCGCACGGTCTCGGGCGTGCCCTGGCAGATGAGTCGGCCAAAATTGAGCACGGCCAGACGGTCGCACAGGCCCATGACCAGGGGCACATGGTGTTCGATGATGAGCACGGTCAGGTCGAAACGGCCGCGCAGGTCGCGGATAAAGGCGGTCAGTTCTTCCTTTTCGGCCAGATTGAGCCCGGCCGCCGGTTCGTCCAGGAGCAGCAGCTTGGGGCGCAGGGCCAGGGCGCGGGCGATTTCCAGCCGCCGGCGGTCGCCGTAGGGCAGGGATGCGGCCGTGTCGTGGGCCTTGGCCTCCAGACCGACCAGGGTCAGCAGGTCCAGGGCCGTGTCCCGGATTTTCCCTTCCTGGCGGCGGTTGGCCGGCAGGCCGAGAATCCCGGAGAGAAGTCCAGTCCGGGCAAAGGCCTGCATGGGCGCGCGGACATTGTCGAGCACACTCATGCCCGAAAAGAGCCGGATGTTCTGGAAGGTTCGGGCCATGCCCAGGGTG